>JAGHSC010000049.1 GCA_018066065.1 Candidatus Cryptobacteroides faecihippi | reverse complement strand
ACTCAGGCCTATCCTCATGACTTCACTGACCATGGTCATTGGAATGGTTCCATTGATCCTTGCGAAGGGAGCTGGAGCCAACGGTGACATCTCGGTCGGCGTCGGAGCTGCCGGAGGAATGCTAGTGGGCACGATTGCGCTGCTGTTCATGACCCCTGCCTTCTTCGTCATCTTCCAGAAGGTACAGGAAAGGGTCATGCCTGACAGGTCAGCTGAACTGTCTGAATATTCAAGAAAGGAGGAGGAGCAATCATGAAAAGGCTGTTCTACGTTCTGCTGCTGATGCCAGTCGTTGCATCATGTGGGATCTGGGGACACTATTCCCGCCCGGAGGTGGCTGATGTTGCCGTCACCGAAGGATTCGATGTCCCATCATGGCGTTCCATGTTTGCGGACGCCCTCCTCCAGGGCCTTGTCGACACGGCCCTGGCAAACAACGCCGACCTGAAGGTGGCGATGCTGAAGGTTCAGGAGGCAGAGGCTGCCCTGCGTCAGTCCAGGATGGCTTTCCTTCCTTCCGTGTCGGTCGGGGCTGATGCTTCCCTTCCATCGGGGAATGTCGGAGCCGATGCGAGGCTGTCGTCATGGGAACTGGATGTCTTCGGGAAGCTGACATCATCCGCACGGGCCTCCGTCGCCGCACTGGAGGAGAGCGAGGCTTATTCCCAGGCCGTCAGGACGAATCTTGTGGCCACTCTTGCCGACAGCTACTATTCATTGCTCCTGCTGGACAAGGAATTGGAAATCAGCCGTCAGACTCTCGGAAACTGGGACAAGAGCATCCATGTGATGGAGTCTCTCAAGCTGGCCGGCAAGTCGAATGACGTCGCAATCCAGCAGGCCAAGGCAAAGAGACTTGGCCTTGAGGCATCGGCAGTCTCGATCGAAAAGAACATCGACGTGCTTCAGAGAAGCATCTGCACTCTCATGGGAGTCCCATCCAGGGAACTGGCCAGGGGAAGCATCGATGATCCGAAGATCGCTCTGCTCACAGATGTCCCTGTCATCTACCTTGCATCCAGGCCGGATGTGAGAAAGTCGGAAATGGCTCTGGCAAAGGCCTTCTACCTCACCCAGTCGTCAAGGGCAGCCCTCTATCCTTCTGTGGCTCTGAGCGGCAGCCTTGATCTGTCTTCCATGATCTGGTCTGCGGTTGCCGGTGTCACCCAGCCATTGCTCCAGAAGGGGACTCTGAAAGCAGGCTACCGCAAGGCTCAGCTTGCTCAGGAAGAGGCCAGGGTCGCTTTCCATCAGACCCTCCTCGAGGCCGGGAATGAGGTTGCGGATGCTCTTGCCCAGTGCAGGGCGTCCGAAGAACGTCAGAATCTCCATGTCGAGCAGGCTGCTGCGCTGCAGGATGCAGTTGACAAGATCGGCCTGCTGATGATCTACTCGACCGCCAACTATCTGGAAGTCCTGACCGCACAGCAATCCTTGCTTGACGCACAGCTGCTTGTCGTCCAGGACAGGTTCGATGGCATCCAGGGAACCATCCGCCTCTTCCATTCTCTTGGCGGAGGTCTGAATTGAAATGAATCGATGAAACATAGCTGAGAATCGTATGAAATCACTCGGGAAACTCGCTCTGATGCTGGCCGTGTGCCTCCTTCCATCTTTCAATGTCTGGTCCGAGACCATCTCCAATGGCTCTCTGGCTGTCTCATTCGATGACACCGATGGACGCCTGGTCTCAATCAGGGATGTTGTTTCCGGGTTTGAATTCATCGATCCCAGTGTTGTGGATGCTCCATTCTGGAGAATCCGCCGTGCCGATGGGACCGTGGTCGGCGGCCTTGCCACCCTCTCCGGGATCGAGAAAGTGTCAGGGCTCGAGGCCATCATCCGATGGACGCTTGAGCCGGGGATCCGTGTCTGGGCAGATGTCCGCCTTGACTCAGTCAAGCCCTTGAGTTACTGGAATGTCTCCCTCGAAGGGATTGCCGATGCGGAAGTCTATGACCTTCAGTATCCTCTCATCAAGGGCATAAAGAGATTCGAGTCCGAGGACCTTGCGGTCCCGACATGGCTCGGGAGCGTTATCCATGACCCGCATTCTCCTGTGAGCGAGGCAAATCCAAGGCAATGGTACGGCTGGGACAGCCCAGGCATCCTCTCGATGCAGATGATTGCCCTGTACGACAGGGACAGCGGAGATGGGCTTTACCTTGCCTCCAATGACACCCTCTCGTACTCAAAGAGATACGAGTTCATGATGGATCAGGACCACACTGAATATGCGCTCACGAACAGCCTTCCGTACCACTCCGGAGAGGACGCCTATTCACCGTGCCATGAAGCCATCGTCGGCTCTCTGAACGGTGACTGGCTGACAGCTGCGTCGATGTATCGTGAATGGGCTTTGGGCCAGAAGTGGTGCAAGGAAAGCCGCTTCCATGCTGGCAAGACCCCGAAGTGGGTGACAGGAACGGGGCTATGGGTTTGGAACAGAGGTGCTTCCGACAATGTTCTCAAGGAGGCATTGCACCTGAAGAAGAAGCTCGGCCTGCCGGTAAGCGTGCTATGGCACTGGTGGCATGGATGTTCCTATGATGAAGGCTTTCCTGAGTATCTCCCACCGCGCGAAGGAGCCGACCACTTCCGCGAGGCTGTGGCCAGGGCCAGGAAGAAGAAGGTCAACAGCATCGTCTACATGAATTCCTATCAGTGGGGCACATCGACCGACAGCTGGACTGCAGAGAATGCCTCTGCCTACTGTGCGAGACCTCTGGGAGGAGAATCCTATGCCTACGCCGCCAATGTGTTCACCGGCAGGAAGATAGCAGCCATGTGCCTCGGGACTGAATTCTGGAGGCAGAAATATTCATCCATCGCGGAGACAGCCATCTGCGACCTTGGTGTCAGCGGAATCTACATGGACCAGGCCTGCTCGAGCATCAGATGCTTCAACCCTGAGCACGGCCACACCCTTGGAGGAGGTAACTACTGGAAGGAAGGATTCGCCCGCCAGGCATCCCTGATCCGCGAGAAGGTAGGGGACAGGAGGAAGGACGTTGTCCTTGCCGGCGAGGGTTCCGGGGAAGATTGGATTCCGAGCCTCGACCTTTTCCTCACTCTGGAAGCCAGCCGCGAGCGCTATCTCGGGACCGGATCCGTCGAGACGATTCCGCTCTATCAGGCTGTCTATCATGACCATGCGATCACTTTCGGAAGCTACAGCTCCCTTGTCTACCCTCCTTATGACGATCTCTGGCCGGACGAGTACCGCCCTGCAAACCGGGAGACTCCGCTTCCCGAAGAGTTCAACATGCAGTTCAGGATGGAGCAGGCGCGCTCCTTCGTGTTCGGAATGCAGCTGACGCTGGCCAACTACCATTCTTTCCTGGATGATTGCAGGAAGGAGGAAATAGACTTCCTTGCCGGCCTTGCCAAGGTCCGCATGAGGTCACTCAAGTATCTGATGGAAGGTACTTTCGAGCGCGTTCCGAAGATGGACATCCCAAGGTCTGTGATCGATGTCTCCAAGCTTTCAATCTATGCCGGCAGGACAGGAAGTACGGTTGCGAAGGAAAAGATGGACGTACCGCTTCTCTATGCAGGAATGTGGAAGGCCAAGGACGGATCGATGGGACTGTCCCTTGTCAACATCGGCGACGAGGCCCTTCCAGTGGAATTCACCATCAATGCCGAGGACTATGGTCTCCCGTCCAGCTTCAAGGCAACTCTTGTGACCGAGAAGGGCAGGAAGCGCATCTGCAGGACAGCGGATGGCAGGATGGACATCTCCATGCCTTTGGCTGGCAGGAGCGCATGCGTTATTGAATTCAGGTAAAGTTCCTTATTTCTCCGGGAAAGGTGGACGCCAGCGCATCAACCTGGTGCTGACACTCAGGTCGGCGACATTTCCGACATCAAACCTGATCGTATCACCAGGTCTTCCCTTGAATCCATGCTTGGTCCATGCATCCTGCATGTCCAGGACGAATGTCTTCCATTCCGAACTCTCCGCCAGGGTGAATGCCGTTTCCTTTCCTCCGACAGGGCCTCCGACTCCGTAGCCACCGTCGCACCAGAAGAATTCACATTTTGCGTCTGCCGAGGATTTGTACTGGAACACGATGACAGGGCCTGCCGCCTGGCCTTTCGGCGGTGTCATCGGCATGTATGGGTCTCTTCCAAGGGATACGAATGTCCATTCAGTGTAGTCTTCGTAGCTGCTCTGCTCGCTGGCAATCTGGTTCGCTCCCATGTGTGGGGCCGGAATCAGGTACTCGATCGCCTCGTAGACTCTGATGTCATCATCGTCAGGCTGCATCCAGACATTCCAACCATCTGGTATGCTGGAATTTCCGCTGGCTTCCCAGGTCGCGTCGGGACTCTTGTGGAACAATCCAGCCGGTGCGACTCCCGCGACCCAGTCCTTGGTGAAAGCCGTGCCGGGAGCTGTCTTGAAGGAGGTCTTTATGACGTTCAGGCTTGAACATCCTTTGAACATCTCTTCATAGCATCCTGTCCTGAGAGTGGTTGCACCCAGGTTCGGAGAAACCTTCAATGCCTGGAAGTCCTTGAACAATCCGAAGAAGCAATAGTCACATGGCAATGTCTCCACGGTGTCATCGTTGGTGACGAGTGACATGATGTCTCCTGAGGCCTTGAGGGATCCTGAGCCGGTGAACTGGTAGAAGTCGGCAGGTCCCTGGCTGAATGTCTGGTTTCCGGCCTCGATTGCCCTGAAGGACACTTCAGAACCGTTGCTCAGTGTGATTTCGCGTCCTATCGGATAGGTGAGCCATCCGTCCGTGGTCTTGTATTCAAGTTCGACCGGTGCCGGGGAACCATTCTTGACCAGAGACAGTGTGGAACTGCCTTCTGAAACGAAAGTCAAAGGTCTTGAGGCTGCGAGCTGCTTGAATTCAACCGCCTTGGAGATGGTGCTGACTGAATTGCGTGTGACTTGCAGCGGCTCGCTGATCTTGTTGACGAAGACGCTTCCGTCTGATGACGTGGCCTTTATCGTGATTCCTCCCTGGAAATTGACCGGAGGCAAGGCTATCCAGAAAGTCGTCGCTGCTGATGGCAAACTGCCGAGCCACGCACCTTTCCCGCAGTCGATCGTGACTGAGGTCCTGGCTGACGGGCCCATCTCGATTGTCGGACTGGTGCCGAATCTGGCAGTGACCTTGGCTTCACCCGAGATAGATTCTCCGTTGTTGCCGCTGATCGTCAAGTCCTTGATGACGTCGAAGCCGAATGCCCTGAACTTGATGAATCCGCAGATGTTCTTGAAATCCAGCTCGGTGTCCTTGGCATCTTTCGTGACTGCGACCATCGTGCCGACATGCTGCGTCACAACGTTTCTGGTGAAGGTCTGTGTCTCCGGCAGATTCAATGTGATGGTGCCGTCGGCGGCAATCGTGGTTGATTTGTCGTAAGGGTAGACGGCGTAGCATGCGCTTACCTTGCCTGAGAGAGGCTCTGGGGCCTCGTCTTCAAGCACGGCAAATGCGTTGTCGCCGCAGTAGAGATACTTCTGGTTGGTCTGATCTCCGGCGAAAAGGCTTATCTTGTCTCCGCCGAGCCATTTTTGCTTGACGAGTGTCTCAAAGCTTGCAGTGTAAGTGTTATCCTTATGTGTCGGACCCTCATTCTCCTGTCCTTCCTGGTCCGGTTTCGTGCATGCGGACATCAATCCCAGGATTGCAGCCGCAAGTATGAATGATTTCCTCATGTCACAAAGATACAAAGATATCATCTCAGACCAAGTACGGTCTCCATCCTTACCTTTACTTCATTCCTGTCCCAGTCCGCCCTGTTTGCCAGGATGACGATCAATGCATCCCGGGCTGGGTATCTTGCCACAAGAGCCTTGAACCCTCCGTTGTCTCCGGTGTGGTAGATGCACCGCGGGTCGCTGTCCTCGCTCTCTTTCTCCAGGAACCATCCGTAGCCGTACCAGGTGCCTGGGCGGTTCTGGTAGTCGCTGAACCTGCTTCCTGAGACCAGGGTGTGCGCGGTCCATGCTTCGTCCTGTAACTCCTTGCCGAGAAGTTTCCCGCTTCTCAAGGCCTTCTCCCACTTCGCAAGCTCGTGTGTGGAAGAGTAGATTCCACCATCCGGCCGCGTCGCGAAGAATGTCTCTTCTCCGAAATCGTACTCGTACCAGTCTCTGTGTGAGTCGTTTCCTTCTGTCGAAGAGTCATACCCGTGCGCCATGTCGGGGATGAGCTCCTGATGGTCCCTGTCGAAGTAGACTGTCCTGTCCATGCCTGCAGGTGTGAACAGATGCTCAGTGGCGTAGCTGGTGAACTCCTGTCCGCTTACCCTTTCCACCAGCTGCCCGAGCAGCACGAAGGTCGGGTTGATGTACTCGTACTGTGTACCCGGAGTGAAGTTGAGGTGGTCCAAGGTCCGGAGATATTCAGTCGCGAGAGTCTCATCTCCGTAGACCCTCTGCTCATGCGTGAGGTAGCCGCGGGCATCCGGTATGCCTGATGAATGGGACATCAAGTGCTTGATCCTTATTTCCTTCCAGATGGAGTCCGCTCCTTCGTGATCCAGAAATTCCGGGAAGTAGTCCACAATCCTGTCTTCCGGGCTGAGCTTGCCTTCCTCAGCCAGCTGCAGCACAGCCATCGCAGTGAACTGCTTGGAACAGGACGCGATGTTGAAGGAGGTCTCCCCATCGATCCCTGCTCCCGTGACGAGGTCTGCGATGCCGAAGCCCTTGTCATAGAGGACCTTATCTCCTTTCATCACGAGCACGGCCCCTCCGGGCTCTCCTTCTGGAAAGAGAGGATTCAGAATGTTGTCGAGATCTTTTTCCATGGTGCTGCAAGAGATCGTAAGCATGGCGGAAGCGATTGTCATTGAAATCAGAGCCTTCATGTTGACACGTTTTTTGTTTCCACAAAGATAATTTTTATCTTTAAGACATGATACGAACACTGATAACCATTCTTGCAGCTGCCATGACTGCCGCTGCAACTTCCCCACGCGTTGAATCTGTCCCGGATCCCGCAGCATTCTATTCTCCTTACATGGGCACAGGCGCCTCCGGGTGCCTTGTCCCGGTTGCCTCGATGCCGTATGGCATGGTCCAGATGGCCGCTGACACCTATGATCTTGGCAACGGCTACAAGTACTTCCATGACGGAATCATGGGCTTCAGCCACCAGCACAAGTCTGGAAGCGGCGGCGGCTCCGACTACCTTGACATCCTTTTCCTGCCGGTCCGCGGTGAGGACTGGGTGGGAAGGGATACCCTTGAGTACGACTTCAAGACCCCATTCTCGCATGACCGGGAATGGTGCGATCCTGGCTACTACGCTGTGGAACTGCCTGAGATGGGCGTGAAGGCGGAACTTACCGCCACTCCACGCTGCGGCGCCCACAGGTACACTTTCAACGATGATGTCCAGAAGGAGGCCATCGTCATCAACCTCGAGCATGGCAACCGCAGCAACTGTACCATCATCCCCGAGGATTGGTACGACACCGTGAAGGTGGCACACATCGAGAAGGTCGGCAGGCATGTGATCAAGGGTTACCGCATCTCGAATGGATGGTGCCCAGAGCAGCATGTCTATTTCTACGCCCGCTTCTCGAAGCCTATCGACAAGGTCGATTTCTACAATGCGCGCAAGAAGCTTGAAGGCAAGGTCAAGTCGACCGAGGGCCTGGATGTACGCGCGATCCTCTCCTTCGGGGGAAAGAAGGGCGAACCTCTCGAGGTCAATGTAGGAATATCCGCAGTCGACATGAAGGGTGCAAGGAAGAACTTCCGTGCCGAGGCCAGGCGCAAAAGGTTCGACGACATCCTTTCAGCCGCACGCTCTGCATGGCATGAGGAACTCTCTGCCATCGACATCAGCGGAACCGATGAAGAACATGCCAAGGTCCTCTACACCTGCTTCTACAACGCTCATCTCTATCCATGTCTCTACAGCGATGTCGACGGACGCTTCCGCAGCTCCGACAGGAAGGTCCACAAGGGCAACTTCCGCTATTTCGCCGGAGTACTCGGCCTCTGGGACACCTTCCGAGCCCAGTTCCCGCTGACGACCGCCATGCACCCGGACATCACCCGCGACGTGATGAAGACCTTCCAGGAGCATTTCGACAACTGCGGCCAGCTCCCGATCTGGACCCTTTCCGGCCAGGAGAACATGTGCATGATCGGCTACCATTCAATGCCTGTCATTGCCGATGCCTACGCCCAGGGTGTCCGTGGGTTCGACGCTGAGAGACTTCTCGATGCAATGACCACATCTGCGTGCCGCGACACGTTCGGCTTCTTCCTGCGTTCATTCCGAGGCGCGAAAGACTACCTCAACCTCCATTATGTCCCTTGCGACAAGGAAGTCTCATCCGCATCCAAGACCCTTGAATATGTCTACGATGACTGGTGCATCGCCCAGATGGCACGCATGCTGGGCAACGAGGCCGTCGAGAAGGAGTATCTTGAGCGCGCGACATGGTATTCCAACGTTTTCGATCCAACGGTCAACTCGATGAGAGGACGCAATTTCGACGGCAGCTGGAGAGAACCATTCGATCCGTTCCTTTCGAATCACTATCGTGCGAACGATGATTTCTGCGAGGGTACAGCCTGGCAGTGGAGCTTCTTCGTGCCACATGACGGAACCGGTCTGATGTCGCTCTATGGCGGACGTGACGCCTTCGTGAGGAAGCTTGACTCCCTGTTCGTTGTAAGCTCCGACCTCCATGGCGAGAATCCGGCAGGAGACATCACCGGCCTTATCGGTCAGTACGCCCATGGCAACGAGCCGAGCCACCACACCATCTACATGTACAACTATGCAGGCCAGCCATGGAAGACGCAGGAGAAGATCACACGCGTGGTCCGCGAATTCTACAATTCCGGAACTTCGGGCATCTGCGGCGACGAAGACACCGGCCAGATGTCGGCATGGTATGTCTTCTCATCGATGGGTTTCTATCCTGTGACCCATGGCACCGGACTCTATTTCATAGGTGTCCCTCAGCAGGAGCACCTCTCGTTCAGGCATGCCCATGGAACCTTGACGGTCGATGCCCCGGGATTCTCCACCGAGAATTGCTACATCCAGAGCGCAACCCTGAATGGAGTTCCTTTCACAAAGAACTTCCTTACTCATGCCGAGATCCTTGAAGGTGATGCCGCCCTTTGCTTCGTGATGGGCCCTGAGCCAAATCCGGCATGGGGCTCTGCACCATCGGACATCCCTGTCTCGATGACTGCAGATGCTGAATGACCATCGGAATCTTCTATTGGATTTCTGACTGATTTTCCTTTTTTTAAGATGGCAATCATTCCCTCCCGTGATTGCTGAGATTTGACGAAAACGATTGCTGGCGGCCTCGAAAGGGCCGCCAGCGGTCGTTTTGCCTGTCTTTCCGGCTTCAATACGGGTTGTCTGCCGATTGCCGGAATCGTCATCCTCTCTCGCCGGCCACTCCGGCGATCTTTGGGGACGGAAGCCGCAATTGAAACAAACACGAACCGGAACTGTCTGGAATGGAATGCCGGCAATACCTTTGCACCGTCGAACATTCAAAAACAATAAAAGACATGAAAGCACTCATCATCATCGCTGTCTGCCTGGTATTGGCAGTCGTATTCAGGGCATTTGAATTCTTCTCAACCAGGAAGATCAACAGTGTCGGCGCAAAGTCAAACAGGAGTTCCGGTGACATCGCCAGGTTTGACATCAATGACGAGAAGTCTCTCAAGGAGGCTCTTGATTACTACAAGGACCTTGTTGACTGACACCGTGCAGTGTCGTTAAGGTAGGTGGCAATCGTTGAAAGCGATTGCCATCATTGTAAATAATCGTTGCAAAGTATAGCAGTTTCTGTTTTGTCTGTCTATCTTTGCACCATCAAACAATAACGTATTGCCATGGAGCTAAGACAGTTGAAGTATTTCATCAAGACAGCCGAGACCCTGAATTTCTCGGAGGCCGCGAGATACCTTTACATCAGCCAAAGTACTCTATCCCAGCAGATCAGGGCGCTGGAGGATGAGCTTGGCACTGTCCTGTTCCAGCGCGATTCGCATTCCGTATCCCTGACTGAGAGCGGTGAGGCGATGCTTCCCCTTGCGAGGCAGACGGTGAACGATGCAGAAACCTGCATGACTCAGATCAAGGATCTTAGCCAGCTGGTGTCCGGTACCTTGAACATCGGCGTGACTCATTCCTTCAATCCTATCCTGACGGAAACCGTCAACGAGTTTCTCCAGAGATACCCGGGCATAAGGTTGAACATCACCAACCGTTCCATGGAAGAGCTCATGGACATGCTCAGGAGAAGGGAGATCGATTTTGCCCTGGCGTTCAAGTCCAACGTCCCTTATGATGACATCGAGTCCCACAGCCTCTTCGAGGATCGCCTGAGCGTCATCCTGAGGAAGGACCATCCGATTGCTGAATATTCACTCATTCCAGTCGAGGAAGTCATGCGCCACAGGCTTGTGATTCCGGCAAAGGGTCTTCAGGCCAGGAACCTGATCGACCGCTACATCAACCTGGAACAGCCGAACCGCAATGTCGTGCTGGAACTGAATGATGTAAAGACCATGCTTGATGTGATCGAGAAGAGCAACATCATCTCCATCCTTTCTGAGGCAACCATCCATGGGAGACAGAATCTGAAGGCGATCCCGCTGGATGTGGCCGACAATCAGATGCAGGGGTGCATCCATTCCCTCAAGAAGGCCTATCGGAAGCGGAGTGCCGAGATCTTCGTGTCGATGCTTGGAAACTCGATGGCGGTCAGGGAACTATCGTCCCAATGGTATAAATAGACAGAAAAATGCAGTTCTGGAATAACTTATTCGACGGCACCGCAGCATGGAGCGGAGGTGTCGCCCACTCGATTCTCATCCTTGCGCTGGTGATTGCGCTCGGAAAGCTCCTTGGAAGGTTCAAGGTGGCTGGCATCTCACTTGGCGTGACCTGGGTACTCTTTGTCGGCATCCTCTTCAGCCATTTCGGGATGACCCTGGATGGCAACCTGCTCCACTTTGTGAAGGAGCTCGGCCTGATTCTCTTTGTCTACAGCATCGGCCTTCAGGTTGGTCCTGGCTTTTTCTCCTCATTCAAGGACGATGGCTTGAAGCTGAACCTCCTTGCGTTCCTGGTCTGCGCCTTCGGTGCAGTGGCCACGATCGCCATCGCCTTCCTGACGAAGACTCCGATCACGACGATGACGGGCATCATGTCCGGTGCCGTGACGAACACTCCCGGGCTGGGTGCAGCCCAGGCGGCCTACACCGACATGGCCGGATCGAATGCACCGGACATCGCACTTGGATATGCAGTGGCCTATCCTCTTGGAGTTGTGGGAGCCATCCTGTCATTCATCCTGATCAGGCAGATCTTCTACCGCAGGCAGACCGTCCTGAAGGCTCCTGCCGTGAAGGAGACTGTGGATTTCGGCAAGATCGAGATAGAGGCGGAAAGGAACATCATCAGCAAGCATTCAGAGGCCGCTGACACGAAGTTCATCTCCAGGAGGATCCTCATCAGCAAGCGAAGCCTCAATGGAATGCCTCTCGGCCGACTCAGGCTTGAGGATGTCCTTGGAGCATCGATCACCAGGATCAACCGTTCGGGACTGGACCTCAGGGCTTCCGAAGGCTTCAGGCTTCAGTACGGTGACCTGGTGACCGTGGTCGGAAGCAAGGAATCAGTTGCCGGTGTGGAGAAGGTGCTCGGCAACTCGATCAAGAGACTCGACCAGCCGAACATCATACCGATCTTCTTTGGGATAGCATTGGGCGTGATCCTTGGAAGCATCCCGATAGCCTTTCCCGGAATGCCTCAGCCGGTAAAGCTCGGTCTGGCCGGAGGTCCGCTGATCGTCAGCATCCTCCTGAGCCACTTCGGGCCGAGGATGAAGGTGGTCACCTACACGACTGCGAGTGCCAATCTCATGCTCAGGGAGGTCGGAATCTGTCTGTTCCTCGCATGTGTCGGGCTTGAGGCCGGAAGCGGATTCGTCGACACGATCGTGAACAAGGGCGGTTATGTCTGGATTGCCTACGGGGCGGTCATCACCATGCTCCCTCTGATGCTATGCGGACTGATAGGCAGGTATGCCATGAAGATCAACTACAGTACCCTGATCGGCGTGCTGTCCGGATCATCCACCAACCCGCCGGCCCTGGCCTTTGCGCAGGAGCAGGACAGGTCCAGCGATGAGGCTTCTGTCGGCTATGCGACAGACTATCCACTGTCGATGTTCCTCAG
>JAGHSC010000265.1 GCA_018066065.1 Candidatus Cryptobacteroides faecihippi | reverse complement strand
AGCAGCACCGATGGTCATCATCGCAGCACACAAGTTCCTCGAGAAGTTCACTCTCAGCAAGTGGCAGCAGTACTGGAAGGACCAGGTCGCAAACTGGTATGGAATGTTCCTTCATGAGAGCCAGTATCTCGAGCCTGTCATGAGGGACATCGAGGCTATGCTCGAGAGCAGCCAGCGCCATGTCAACGGTGTCGTCACCATGGAGCTCCGCCCTTACTGCTTCCAGACAGTGGGTGTCGACTCACCTGACGACCTTGTCAAGAACAAGCTCGGTGAGTACGGTGAGGGTGCAAAGGGCTGGACCTCCGATGATGCAAAGGGCTTCATCAAGGTCACTTCAACTGCCCTCCGCGCATATTACCTGAACCACAAGGACGAGGGCGATCAACTTGAAAAGGAACTCTAGGATGACTTGTGAAAAGAAGATAAAGGTCGGCATCATCGGTGGCGCGGGCTACACCGCAGGGGAGCTCATCAGGATCCTGGTGAACCATCCTGCCGTTGAACTGACATTCGTCCACTCCACCAGCAACGCCGGAAACAAGCTCTGCAGCGTCCATTCCGGACTCATCGGTGACACCGACATGGTGTTCAGCTCTGAATATGATCTCGAGGCAGTCGACGTCGTGTTCCTCTGCTCGGGTCATGGAAAGAGCACTGCATTCTGGGCAGAGAACAAGAGGCCTGCGGGCCTGAAGGTCGTCGACCTTGCCCAGGACTACAGGGATGAGAGCGAAGGCTATGTCTATGGCCTTCCTGAGATCAACAGGGAAAGGATCTCAAAGGCAGACCTTCTTGCGAACCCTGGATGCTTCGCCACCTGCATCCAGCTCGCCTTCCTTCCTCTCGCGGCAAGCGGGAAGCTCACCTCCGAGGTGAACATCACCGCCATCACCGGCTCGACCGGTGCGGGAGTCAAGCCAGGTGCCACGACTCACTTCAGCTGGCGCAACAACAATGTGTCCGTCTACAAGGCATTCGAGCATCAGCATCTCATCGAGATCGGAATGAACGTGCACAAGCTCCAGCCGGGATTCGACCAGGCCATCAACTTCGTGCCTGTCAGGGGTGACTTCGCCCGCGGCATCCTCGCGTCCGTCTACACCGACAGCGACATGACTGCGGAGGAGGCTGTGGCTCTCTACAAGGATTTCTACAAGGACGCAGCATTCACCTTCGTTGCTGACACCAACGTGGACCTCAAGCAGGTCGTCAACACCAACAAGTGTGTCCTGTCGATCGAGAAGCACGGCAGCAAGCTGATCATCAACTCGGTGGTCGACAATCTTCTCAAGGGAGCTTCCGGCCAGGCAGTACAGAACATGAACCTTATGTTCGGCCTTCCTGAAAAGACCGGTCTGAACCTGAAGGCATCCGCCTTCTAAAAAATGGAAAGAACATGAACCTTTTTGACGTATATTCATTATTTGATGTGACTCCGGTCAAGGCCAAGGGCGCAACGGTCTGGGATGACAAGGGCCAGGAGTATCTTGACCTCTATGGCGGACATGCCGTCATCTCGATCGGACATTCACATCCGGATTACATTGCAGCGCTCACGGACCAGCTCGGAAAGATCGGATTCTACTCAAACAGTGTCAAGAATCCTCTTCAGGAGCAGCTTGCAGCCAAGCTTGGCAAGGCATGCGGCTACGAAGACTATTCCCTGTTCCTCGACAACTCCGGTGCCGAGTCCAACGAGAATGCGATGAAGCTTGCATCCTTCCACACCGGCAAGGATCGCATCGTCGCTTTCCGCAAGAGCTTCCACGGCCGCACTTCAGGTGCTGTCGCCGCTACCGACAACCCGAAGATCGTCTCTCCTTTCAACTCGCACCACAAGGTCTCTTTCTGTGACCTGAACGATGCAGCCGCCGTCGAGGCCGAACTCATGAAGGGCGATGTCGCCGGCGTCATCATCGAGGGAATCCAGGGCTGCGGCGGAATCAACGTCCCGACCGCAGAGTTCATGCAGACTCTCGAGCTTCTCTGCCGCAAGTACGGCGCTGTCCTCATCCTCGATGAGGTCCAGAGCGGCTACGGACGCACCGGCAAGTTCTTCGCCCACCAGTGGTATGGCATCAAGCCAGGCATCATCACTCTGGGAAAGGGAATCGCAAACGGCTTCCCATGCGGCGGCATCCTGATCTCACCTG
>JAGHSC010000130.1 GCA_018066065.1 Candidatus Cryptobacteroides faecihippi | reverse complement strand
CTGTTCTTATTGACCTTGATGCTGAGTCCCTGGCTGGTCCCATTCAACACCACGGTCAGCTCCTTCGTCTCGGTCACAGCCTTGGTGGTCCCGCCTGATTTGCTTTTGTCCGCCATGACGCGGATGGCGTCGCCGTCTTCCCAGAGCACCCTGACCCCGTCGAGCCTTGCCCTGGTCTCATCGCCGCTTCCTTCAATGTCGGCGCTGACCTTGATGGTGCGTGTTGTGGCAGGAGTCTGATTGTCTGGATATTCAGTTGCAGCTTCAATCCTGGCACACGACAGTGCCAGAATCACTAGAACTGCCGTTCCGATGATTCGTCTTTTCATTTGCGGTGAGGTTAGGGGAGGGGTAGCCTTCGGTTGTGTTTTTCTGCCTTACTCGGCCTTCTGGTACTTTGCGCTCTGCTCTGCAATGAGCTGATCCAGAACACCTTCGTCGAAGTAGTTGATCCGCATTGCGCGCTTGACGCCGGCGAGGGTGTCGGCTGCTTCGGCGCGTGCGACCTCGCTGCCCTTTCGGAGGACTTCGTAGACGTAAGGGATGTTCTGCTCAAGCTCGTGACGGCGTACGCGGATCGGTTCGAGGGTGTCGTTGAGGACCTCGTTGAGGAACTTCTTGATCATCATGTCGCCGAGGCCTCCGGCGCGGTACTGGTCCTTGAGCTCGTCGAGCGAGTTGAACTCGAAGCTGACTTTCTTGCCGATGAAGCACTCGCGGAACTTCGCGAAATGCTCAGGCTTGCAGAATGCGTCGAGGTAGGTGAAGACGGTGTTGCCTTCGACGTGGCCCGGGTCGCTGACCTGGAGGTGGAGAGGGTCGGTGTACATGCCCTTGACCTTGTTCCAGACTTCCTCTGCGGAGTCGGAGAGGTAGATGCAGTTGCCAAGTGACTTGCTCATCTTGGCCTTGCCGTCGGTGCCGGGGAGGCGGAGGCAGGCTGCGTTGTCCGGGAGCATGATCCCAGGTTCGACGAGTGCTTCGCCGTAGGTGGAGTTGAACTTGCGGACGATCTCGCGGGTCTGCTCGATCATCGGGGCCTGGTCCTCGCCGACAGGCACTGTGGTGGCCTTGAAGGCGGTGATGTCGGCTGCCTGGCTGATAGGGTAGCAGAAGAAGCCCACAGGGGTTCCTGCCTTGTTCTCGTTCTCCTCGGAGTCGGAGAAGCCGCGCATCTGGATCTCTGCCTTGACGGTAGGGTTTCTCTGGAGCCTCTGGACTGTCACGAGGTTGTTGTAGAAGAATGTGAGCTCTGTGAGCTCGCTGACCATCGACTGGATGAAGATGGTGGTCTTCTCAGGGTCGAGTCCGCATGAGAGGTAGTCGAGTGCGACTTCGATGATGTTCTGCCTTACCTTCTCCGGGTTGTCGGCATTGTCCGTAAGTGCCTGTGCGTCAGCGATCATGATGAAGATCTTGTCAAACATGCCGCTGTTCTGAAGCTCTACGCGCCTGCGCAGCGAGCCCACGAAGTGGCCGATGTGGAGGCGTCCGGTAGGGCGGTCGCCAGTGAGGATGATCTTGCTCTTGCTCATATTCTTTTTCTGTTTTTTTCAGGTTTATTTCTGTTTCTTTCAGTCTTTTCCGTTTGCCTTTCCATTTTGGCTAGGCTTTCTTTTCCCTGAACCCTAGTCCTGCTTGATCAGGTTCAGGAACTCATTCCTGGTGCGTGCCGAGTTCAGGAAAGCACCCGAGAATGCCGAGGTCGTCGTGATCGCATTCGACTTCTGGACGCCGCGGATCGACATGCACGTGTGCATAGCCTCGATGACGACTGCCACTCCCATAGGGTGCAGAGCCTCATCGATGCAGTCGCGGATCTGGACAGTCAGGCGCTCCTGCACCTGCAGCCTGCGAGCGAAAGTCTCCACCACGCGGGCGATCTTGCTAAGCCCAGTGATCTCTCCATCAGGAATATACGCGACGTGGCACTTTCCGATGAAAGGCATCATGTGATGCTCGCACATGGAGTACATCTCGATGTCCTTGACCAGCACCATCTGTGAATATTCCTCATCAAAGATGGCAGACTTGATGATTTCCTCGCCGCTCTGTGAATATCCTTGGGTGAGGAACTGCATCGCTTTTGCGACTCGCTCCGGTGTCTTCAGAAGTCCTTCTCTGTCAGGGTCTTCGCCCATGAGGGTGAGGATTTCCCTTACTCGCGCCGCAATCTGTCTTGTGGTCTCCTCGTCGTATCTCTCAATCTTTTCGTATGCCATGTCTGTTCTGGTCGGGTTTCTGGTACAGACTTTGCTAAGTCTGGAACGGAATGCAAATTTAGTAAAAAAACACCTATTCTAGATTTTTTTACATATCTTTGCGCCAAAATGGCGGAGGCTACCATAAAAGACCCTCCAAGTTTCTGAACATCAGGACTTTAAAACGAATTTTCATTAAAACTTCAAGAATATGTACTGGACACTAGAACTCGCCAGCAGCCTGGATGACGCTCCATGGCCAGCATCAAAGGAAGAGCTTATTGACTATGCCAACCGTTCCGGCGCCCCAGAAGAGGTGATCGAGAACCTCACCGAGCTCGAGGATGGCGGCGATGTCTACGAATCCATCGAGGACATCTGGCC
>JAGHSC010000178.1 GCA_018066065.1 Candidatus Cryptobacteroides faecihippi | reverse complement strand
CGGAGCCAGCCTGTCGGACTGGATCGAGGTGAAATGGGAAGGAAACAGACAGGCCTACAAGTCCAGCCGTGACTGATTGACAAATTGTCAGTCATCCCGGAGTGGAACATAGTTTGACGTAGATGATGCCGGCCCCCGGAATGAGGGTCGGCATCAAACGTAAAAAACAACTTTGATATGGCAAACAAAGGACAGAAAGGAGTAACGACCGAGAGCATCTTCCCGGTCATCAAGCAATTCCTGTATTCAGATCATGAGATTTTCCTCAGGGAACTTGTCGCCAACGCAGTCGACGCTTCCCAGAAGATGAAGACAATCGCTTCGAACGGTGAGTTCAAGGGTGAGCTCGGTCCGGTAGAAGTCAAGGTGGAGCTGGACGAATCCGCAAAGACCCTCAGGATCATCGACCGCGGTATCGGCATGACCGAGGAGGAGGTCGACAGGTACATCAACCAGATTGCCTTCTCATCTGCAGGTGAGTTCCTCGAGAAGTACAAGGACCAGAACATCATAGGTCATTTCGGACTCGGATTCTACTCGGCCTTCATGGTCGCAGAGCGCGTCACGATCGAGACCCTTTCATGGAAGGAAGGTGCCAAGGCGGTTCTCTGGAGCTGCGACGGCAATCCTGAGTTCGAGATGGGAGAGTGCGAAAAGGCTGACAGGGGCACCATCATCACCCTCTACCTCGATGACGAGTCCGCAAAGGACTATGGCACGAAGGACAAGATCGGCGGCCTTCTTGGCAAGTACTGCCGCTTCATGCCGGTACCTGTCATCTTCGGCAAGAAGCAGGAATGGAAGGACGGCAAGTACGTCGACAAGGATGAGGACAATGTCATCAATGATGTCGATCCGATCTGGGTCCGCATGCCTTCCGAGCTCAAGGAGGAAGACTACACCAAGTTCTACAGGGAGCTTTACCCGATGAAGGACGAGCCTCTCTTCCACATCCACCTCAATGTCGACTATCCGTTCAATCTCACCGGCGTTCTCTACTTCCCGAAGATCAAGGAGAGGATGGCGATCGAGAAGAACAAGATCCAGCTCTACTGCAACCAGATGTTCGTCACCGACCATGTCGAGAACATCGTGCCTGAGTTCCTTACCCTTCTCCATGGTGTCATCGACTCTCCGGACATCCCTCTGAACGTCTCCAGAAGCTATCTCCAGAGTGATGAGAACGTGAAGAAGATCTCAACCTACATCACCAAGAAGGTCGCCGACAGGCTTGAGGAGATCTTCAAGAACGATCGTCAGGCATGGGAGTCCAAGTGGGACAACATCAAGCTCTTCATCGAGTATGGAATGCTTTCCGATGAGAAGTTCTGCGACAGGGCGATGAAGTTCGCGCTGTTCAAGAACACTGATGGCAAGTACTTCTCACTCGAGGACTACCGCAAGGCTGTCGAGGACAATCAGACCGACAAGGACAAGAAGGTTGTCTGCCTCTACGCCACCGATACGGATGCACAGTATCCTTTCATCGAGGCCGCAAGGAACAGGGGTTACGATGTCCTGCTCATGGACTGCGAGCTCGATTCGCATTTCGTCAACCTTCTCGAGCAGAAGATGACGGACACCCGCTTCGCACGCGTTGATTCAGACTCTGTCGACAATCTCATCCCTAAGGATGACCGTGTCAAGCTTGAAATGAAGGAAGATGAGAGGTATGACCTTGAGAACATGTTCAAGGCTGTCCTTCCTTCCGGCAACGATTACTATGTCAACGGCGACAATCTCGGCGAGGATTCCGACCCTGTGCTCATCACCCAGAGCGAGTTCATGAGGAGGTACCGCGAGATGAGTGCCCTTGGCGGAGGCATGAACTTCTATGGCGAGATGCCTGAGTCATACAACATCACCGTCAACATGGAGAACCCTCTCATCATGAAGGTCATGGAAGCGGCAAAGGCTGGGATCGCCCCTCAGGCCGAGCTTCCTGCCGAGGCACCTGACACCGCCTCCGAGGATGAGAAGAAGGCAGCCCGCGAAGCCCGTGAGGCAGTACGTGTGGCACACAGGGAGGATGTGCAGGCATTCGCGAAGGACAATGAGATGCTCAGGCAGGTCATCGATCTCGCCCTTCTCGCCAACGGCATGCTCAAGGGCAAGGCTCTTGCGGACTTCATCGCCCGCAGCAGGAAGGTGGTTTCCGATGCCTACCTCAAGTAGGCTGGCAATGAATATCCAAGAAGCGGGACGGTCCCAATCGGATCGTCCCGCTTCTGTTTTCGTGTGGGGATGCAGGCTAGCGGAAGTCGAGTTCCGGAGTCTGCTTGCCCTTCAGGCGCTTGTGCTGGAACTTCCTGAAAGCCTTGGCCCTGCTCTTCTCGATGTGCTCGCGGAGCTTCTGCTCTGCACTCTGCGAAAGGTGAGGGAATCTCTTCCTGAGCTTGGACAGCCTGTTCTGGATGAATGCCTCCATGTGCCTCTCGACCTTGTCGTTGTACATCTCGTTGAAGCAGATCATGATTCCGGTCTCGATCGCATCGCCGAGCTCGTCGTTGATGGTGGAACCAAGCATCTTCATCGATGATGAAGTGTTGATGTAGGAATTGACGAGTGGCGGGATGTTGGTGCCCAGCCTCCTGACTGCATCCTTGAGAAGCCTGTAGTCCTTCTTGAGGTCTTCCTCGTTGAGGATAAGGTTCATGAGGTCCGGGTTGTCTGCAACCTCAATCGGCTTGAATGGCCTGACCAGTTCGTCCGGATCGTTGAAATGCTTGTTGAGGAAGTGGATGATGAGATTCCTTGCACCCTTGTTGTAGGCCGGATAGATCGTCATCTTGCCGATGAGGTAGATGATGTTCGGGTGCTCGAGGATGACGGATGCGATTCCATCCCAAAGGTTGTCCATGGTGAATATGGACTTGGTGCCGGCCTTCGAACTCTGGTACTCAGGGGTGACGAATGACCTTCCGAGTTCCATGACATGTGGAAGATAGTCCTTGATGAACTCATCGGAGAAGCGGTAGAGATGGGAGGATGTGATCTTTGGCTGTCCATCCTCCTTCATGACCACGTCAGGGCCTATTATGAAGCGGTAGCCTCCAATGATTGCCTGCGCGTCCGGATCCCAGACTATCAGCTGGCGGTACGGATTCTCCATGAGATCATATTCGTCAAGGTCGATCTCGTTGCCGGAGCTGGCTCCCGCCTCCCTGTAGGTGAGCTCGCGTAGCCTGCCAATCTCCCTCAATGTGTTTGGAGCATCCTTCCACGTGATCACGTAGAGCTCGTTTCCTCCCTTGTTGGTGTCGCCAAGCTTCTTGTCCGGGGTGAGTTCCGCCTTGATCAGGTCCAGGTCGACTGGGTCGATAATCTTTTTCAGTTCCATTGTGTGGTTTGTCTAGAGACTGTATGCTGTTTCCCTTATCTCCTGCGCGAGAAGGAGAGGGGTCTTTGTCATGTCAAGTTCATCCGGTGAGATAGGCTTTCCGAAGACCACCTTGAAGGTCTTGTGCTGTGCGCGGTGGAGTTCGTCCGGAAGGAACATCATTGCGAGGTTGAACTTGATCCCGAGCTTCCTGCAGATGCTGTCGATGCGGTAGAATCTCTTGGAATTCTCTCCGATGAAGTGGATCGGGACAATCCATCGCCCGGAGTCCTTGCTCATCTTGACGAAGGACTTGTTCCACTTCGGGTCCTGGATCTTTCCGTCGTATTTCCTTGAGCACTTGCCTGAAGGGAAGATGAGTATGTCGCAGTCGGCTGCGTACATCTCCTTCATCTGCTGGGGGAGGCTTCTGGACTGTCCACCCATCTTGTTGACCGGGATGCACATCGGCGCCAGGGCCTTGAGGTACATGAGGAAGTCGTTCACCAGGAGCTTGACATTCCTTCCCTGCTGTCCTGCGAGGATGCTGATCAGAGCAACTCCATCGGCACCTCCGAGCGGATGGTTGGAAGCAAAGGTGATCTTCGCGCCTTCCGGCACGATGATGTTCTCAAGTCCGCTTGCTTCGATCCTTATGTCGAGATACTCCAGGCACTTAGTGCAGAATTCCGCACCCTCGTAACCTCTGGTGAGAAATTCGTTGATCATGTCCTGGTGGAAGAACTTCTCGAGCCAGCGTACAATGAACCGCGGCAGGTTCTTACCTGTCTTCTGGCTGGCAATCTCGCCTATGCTTATGGCCAGATCCTGTCGGTTTCCCATCTTCTTCAACTTCTTGTGTGTGCAAATATAGCAATCTCTGAGAATATTCATTTATTTTTGCAGTGCCCAAACAATCAATCCTGAGATGAATGACATTATCAAGTCTTCCTTCGATGCACTGAAGACAAAGCAATTCTGGAAAGAATTCTCGATCATAACACTGGGAATGCTGTTCACTGCGATGGCAATCTACTACTTCCTTGTGCCTTCAAAGCTGATCATCGGAACCGTGTCGGGTCTCGCGATCGTCGTGTCCGAGGTCCTGGCTGCGGTTGGGATCCAGATCAAGGTCTCTATGATGGTCCTCCTGATGAACATCGTCCTGCTTGCCGTCGCCCTGGCCCTTCTTGGGAAGGAGTTCGGTGCCAAGACGATCTATGCTTCGCTCATCCTTGGCCCGCTGATGGATCTCTGCGAATGGGTCATGCCTTACCAGAAGCTGATCCAGCCCGGCACGACTTCCGTCATGGGGGACCTCTGCTTCGACCTGATGTGCTTCGTGGTCCTGCTGAGCATCTCGCAGGCCCTGCTCTTCAAGATAAATGCGTCGACAGGCGGACTTGACATCGTTGCAAAGCTCATCAACAAGTACTTCCATCTTGACATCGGTGATTCGCTCACGATCTCAGGCTTTGCGACATGTCTGACGGCCTTTGCCATCAATCCTTTCAGAATGGTCATCATCGGCCTTCTGGGAACGTGGCTCAATGGCCTGGTCGTCAATTTCTTCACTGCGACTTTCAACAAGCGCAAGAGAGTCTGCGTCATCTCTGCGGAGTACGAGAGGATCAGGAAGTTCATCATTGAATCACTTGGAAGGGGATGCAGCCTCTACCAGCTGACCGGAGGCTACACCGGCAATCTCGAGACCGAGGTCCAGGCTCTTCTCACCCAGGAAGAATTCGCCAATCTGATGGAATTCATGAGGCGTGAGGACATCAAGGCATTCGTCACTGCATCCAACATCAGTGAGGTCTATGGAATCTGGCTGAAGCCTAAGAAGTTCCGTTTTTGATATTTTTTTTCTTATTTTTGCAGCCAGCAAACCTATTCAATGATGCCAGGTACAGAAGAAGTTTTCCCATTAGATTCCGAAAAGGTCTATTATTCAATGGATGAACTCACCCTGGACACGGAAGAGGGTCCTGTGACGCTCAGGCTCGGTGCCTGGCTGAACTACGATCCGGTCCGCATCCACAGGATGATAGTCCGCGAGAAGACCATCCAGGTCGACCAGCTGGAGGTGTACAACCCTCTGATGAGCAAGCTTCGCAGGGCTGACCCACAGTACTACAGGCAGTTCATGGGCCTGAACGTGGTCATCGACTTCCCTGGCTATACTTCCGAGATCCTTGCCAAGATTCCTTTCGAGAACGATCCGGTCACTTTCTACAAGTGGTGGAGAAAGGGAAAGCATGAGGACAAGGTCTATCTTTCCAAGGCGAACCAGTTCCGCCTTTTTCAGAAAGTCTCTCTGATGGATCCGAAGGTGATGCTGAAGAAAGACCTCGAATTCGTAAAATCATTCTGATCCTTTCCTGCTATGTCTGCCGGATGGCTTGAAATCACAAGGCTCGAGACAAGGGCTTCCTCCGCCGACCTTGCGGAGGATGTCTGGGACAATGACAACTGCTGCTGCTATTCTGCTGACGGAGAGCGGCTTCTGGATGCTGAGAATTATCCGGGAGAGGTCCATGTGAAGGATGGCACCAAGGTGATCTGTGATGAAGTCTTCGCATTCCAGGACTACATGGCGGAGGATCGCAGGCTGGGGGAGGTGATCCCTGACGATGAGCGCGTCTCCCTTCTTGACAAGGTTTACCTTCCTGCCAGTGTCACGCACATCGGGCGTGCCGCCTTCCGCGAATGCGGCTGGATGAAGAGCATCAAGCTTCCGAAAGATCTTCTGTACATCGCTGAGGAAGCCTTCCAGTCTTGCTGGGAGCTTCGGTCACTTACCTGTCCTTCAGGTCTTGTCGCGATAGGGGAAGGCGCCTTCGAGGATTGCTGCTCGCTGGGGAAGGTCAAGCTTGACAAGGCTCTCAGGTCGATTGGGGACGGTGCCTTCTACGCATGCGAGTCGCTTGAGGAAATAGTGCTCCCGCCAAGCCTGGAATACATCGGCGAGGACGCTTTCGGCGAGACGCCTCTCAAGCGGATATTCATTTCACGCTCTTCTGCCGACATCATCCCTCCGATGCTTCCGGAGCGTTTGCGCAGGAAAGTGAGAATGCTTTGATTTTTTTGTGTTTCCAGTCATTTTCGCTATATTTGGCAAAACGATATAACTCGAACATAATCAATCAACATCATGACTTACAAGATTATCGACATCCAGGGCATCGGCCCAGTCTATGCAGAGAAACTCATCGCTGCAGGTATTGAGACAGTAGACCAGCTTCTTGAGGCAGGCAAGACCGCCAAGGGCCGCAAGGAACTTGAAGAGAAGACAGAAATCACCGGTAAGCTCATCCTTACCTGGGTCAACCATGCTGACCTTTTCCGCATCAAGGGTGTAGGCCCTCAGTTCGCAGAGCTTCTCGAGGCTGCAGGTGTTGACACCGTCAAGGAGCTTGGACACCGCGTTGCTGCCAACCTCGTCGCAAAGATGAAGGAAGTCAACGAGGAGAAGCACCTTACCAAGGTTGTTCCTGTCGAGTCTCAGGTTCAGGCCATGATCGACCAGGCCAAGGCTCTTCCAGGAGTCGTTACCTACTAGGGTCAAATCAGACAATTCCGCACGAGGGACCGTGACACCACGGTCCCTCGTCGTTTTCTTGCCTAAACATCCGTTTATTCTTATCTTTGTCCGCTCAAAACGAATCAAATTGAACAAGATGAAAAAGATAGTCTCATTCCTCATGTCCGCCGCCATCGCCTTCATGGCAGTTTCCTGCGGTGGATCATCATCTTCCCAGTCACAGACCGTTGACTATGAAATGTCCTACACTGTCTCCGACGTCGCTTTCGACATGGTCAAGGTTCCTGCAGGCAACTTCACCATGGGAATTTCCTCCGACAACAGGAGGAAGGTGAGCAACTCGGATGTGCACGAGGTTGCCCTCGACGGTTTCGTGATCACTGCAAAGCCTGTCTCACAGGCATTGTGGACCGCAGTCATGGGAAACAACCCAAGCTCCGTCCAGAATCCATCGGCTCCTGTCGACATGGTTTCATGGGTGGACATCAAGAAGTTCATCTCCAAGCTCAACAAGGCCACCGGAAAGACCTTTTCACTTCCTACCGAGGCTCGGTGGGAGTACGCTTCAAAGGTCCAGGGTGCAGGCTTCATCTCTGTCGCCGAGTGGATGGAGGACAGCTTCCACACTCTTGACGGTGCAGCCAAGGACGATTATCTCGACCCGGCAATCCTTACCATCAACCCTGCAGGTCCAAAGGTGATCGACCACAAGGTCGTACGCACCGAGAAGGACAAGCTCGAGATCGAGTCCCACACCAGCAAGGCCGGCGTAGGCTTCAGGCTTGTCCAGCCGACCGAGGATGCATTGAGCGAGTCTCTCCTTGCAGTTCTTGACGGCAATTCCATCGAGAGGGAGAGCGTGGATGCATCCGACGGCATTGCCGAGACCTTCACTGTCGGTGGCGTCACATTCAAGATGGTAAAGGTCAAGGGTGGGGAATTCACCATGGGATTCACCGAAGCCGATGCCCCTTACGGCAACTTCGCTGTTCCTGAGAATGAGAAGAATGCACACAAGGTCACTCTCAGCGACTATGCTCTCTGCGAGACCGAGGTCACCGTCGCGCTCTGGAATGCGGTCATGGGCTATGTCCCTTACCTCAACGAGATCGATGAGCCTCAGAAGCCTGTCGTCAATGTCTCATGGTACAACTGCCAGTCCTTTATCCTCAAGCTCAACGCCTTGACCGGCAGGACCTTCCGTCTTCCTACCGAGGCTGAATGGGAATATGCTGCCCGCGGAGGCAAGTTCGCTCACGGTTACGGCTTCAGCGGCACGAACGACATGAATTCAGCAATGTGGTACGTCGACAATGCCAACATGAAGCCGAAGAATGTCAAGGGCAAGAAGGCTAACGAGCTCGGAATCTACGACATGAGTGGAAATGCCTGGGAGTGGTGCTACGACAGGGCTGACAACTATTCGGCCGATGCCCAGGTCGATCCTGTCGGACCGGCTGAGGGAACCAGCAGGATCCTCAGGGGCGGCAGTGCAGCCAGCCGCTGGGACGCATGCCGTGTCACCAACAGGTCATTCATGCCTGCAAAGAACATCAAGGGTACATTCGGCTTCCGTCTTGCTCTCTAGCAGATGAAAAAAGGTACGACCAGGAAAACCATCATAACGGCAGCCGTCCTTGCCCTGATCTTTGCGGCGGACTATCTGCTGAATGACAGGCACCCATCCGGAGAGGCCGAGGAGCCTCTTTCCGAGATGGACTCGCTTGCGGCAGACCCCGCTTCCCATGTGGACCTGATGTCCCGCATCGAGATTCCTTTCCGCCTGGAAGACAGCAGGGAGGACATCGTGGAGCACATGGGCTACACCCTCTCCTACAATTCCGACTACAGGATTCCGAACTGGGTCGCCTACGAGCTTCTTTCTACGGAGCTTGTCACAGGAAACAGATCCAGGGAGGACAAGTTCACACCGGACCCATCGATCAAGGGTCGGCAGGCCTATGACCGCGACTATTCCGGCTCCGGCTATGACAGGGGACACATGGCTCCTGCAGCCGACATGAAGTGGAGCTCGCAGGCAATGAAGGAGAGTTTCTATCTCAGCAATGTCTGCCCACAGCTTCACGGATTGAATGCCGGTGCTTGGAACGACCTTGAGCAGCAGGTACGCTACGAGGCGAAGTACTATGGCTCGGTCTGGGTGGTGTGCGGTCCTCTCTTCGACACGGCCACTCCTCGCAATCACATCGGGGAGAACCATGTAATGGTCCCTGATTCTTTCTTCAAGGCACTGCTTGCGAGGAAGAAGGATGGGACAGGCTACGTTGCGATCGGCTTCATCTTTCCGAATGAGAACTGTACGAGGAATCTTACCCTATATGCCATGACGGTCGACGAGCTGGAGGCCAGGACAGGGATGGATTTCTTCCACAATCTTGAGACATCCGCCCAGGAAGCGGCTGAGTCCGTGATGGATCCTTTCAAGGATTGGCGCATCAAAGACCAGATATTGAGAGATTGAGAGTCTTACGGGTTGCAGATTTGAACTTTTGTTCCTACATTTGCAGCCACAATGGGGTATTAGCTCAGTTGGTAGAGCGTTTGAATGGCATTCAAAAGGTCAGGAGTTCGATTCTCCTATGCTCCACTTCCCTTGATTAAATAACTCCACAATCATCTTTCTTGCAAATGAAGGATTTGTTTGACATATTCACTACTCTGGAGAGTTTTCCCCGACCTGAACTCGAGGACATCCGCCAGTACTTCGGTGCGAACTTTCCTTCTCACGTGAGAAAGAGCGATTTCGTTGCAAGGCTTGGATCATTCATCATCGACAAGCCCACCGAGTGGCTTGCCCGCATGCTTGAAAGGGATGTCCGCCTGCTTCAGACCCTTGTCGATGCCGGGCCGGAAGTCCCTGTGACAATGGACTATCCTGACTATCCATCGGTCCTTGAGACCGTGCATCTCATCGGCTCTGACACCAGCGATCCGGACTTCCGCTCGCTCTGGATCCCCAAGCAGCTCTATGACGTCGTGGCATCCTGCATCGATGCAGCTGTCATCGACGGCGAACTCAGCGGCAGGTTCGAGATGGAGAGAGCCAGCCTGGGCTATCTCCAGTTTTATGGCGTCCTTACCACGGACGAGTACTATGACTGCATGGTGGATTACTGGGGCTATGCCGGGAGGCAGGACATCCATGATTTCGTGCACGATCTCTACGACAGCCCTGTCCTCAGGCTTTGCAGGACAGACATGGATGGCGTTTCCTATGTCGCATCCCCGAACATCCTCGACCCTGTTGCCGTTGTGAGGGGCAGGGAGGAACACAAGGATGTGGCCATGATGAAGTTCACCCCGCAGCAGGCAATTGCCGCCGGTACGGGATCTCCTTTCTTTGTCTTCGGACTCGATTCCGATGAAGGCAAGGCTCTTGTGGAGATGCTCACCTCGCTTGGCTATTCAGGCAAGGACCTCATCCGCGAGGAGCATGACATCTGGATGAATTCGCAGATGGTGTCGAAGGAGGACTCCACGGAACTGATCTTCCTTTCCGTCAACCGTCTCCAGGACGAGATCGAGTCGTTCGATGAATATGATCGCTGCATGGAGATCATCGCCGACTATGCGAACAGCCTGCCTAAGTGGCTGCTAAGGGGACATTCATCCAACGAGATGAACCGTCTGAAGGTGATACTTCAGTCCGAGGACGACCCGCTTGAAGCGATGGTGAGGAAGAATCCTCTTCTAGGCCTCTTTGTGCCTCCTGCACCATCCGATGCCCTTTGCCCATGCGGCAGCAACCTCTCTTACAGGAACTGTCACGGACGCTACAGGAACTGACACCTTGGAATACTGCAAATAGAGCCCGCTTCGCAGCGGGCTCTATTCTGTTAGTTAGTAGTGTATTACCTTATTTTAGAAAGAAGGTTGCAATCGTTAGAGTGAGCAACCTGTTTTTTTCTTTGACAAAGATAGGCTTAAAAAATCGTTTTAACAAGCAAAAGGCGAAATTTTTTTAACGTTTTATTGCCTTTATTACTTATTTCCTTGAGATTCAGACTTTTCCAAAAGCCCCGGACGGAGCCTTCTTGTCCTTTCGAGAGCCTGTTCGTCCTGCCATGCCTGGATCAGCTTCGGATTTCCGCTCAGGAGCACCTCCGGAACCTTCCATCCCTTGTAGTCGGCAGGCCTTGTGTAGACGGGAGGGGAGAGGAGTCCGTCCTGGAAGCTGTCGCTCAGTGCGGAGGTCTCGTCGGTGAGGACGCCAGGGATGAGCCTGACGATCGAATCTGCCAGAAGGGCTGCCGGAATCTCTCCGCCGCTCACGACATAGTCACCTACAGAAATCTCCCTGGTCACCAGATGCTCCCTGATCCTGTGGTCGATCCCTTTGTAGTGCCCGCAGAGGATGATGATGTTCTCCTTGAGGGAAAGTTCGTTGGAGATTCCCTGGTCCAGGATCTCTCCATCCGGAGACATGTAGATCACCTCGTCGTAGTCCCTTTCTGCCTTGAGCTCCTCGATCATCTTCTCGACAGGTTCGACCATCATGACCATACCGGCATCTCCGCCATAGGAATAGTCATCCACTGTCGCGCGTGGCCCGAGGCCATGCTTGCGGATGTTGTGGACATGGATTTCAGCCAGTCCTTTCTTGCGTGCCCTTCCGACGATTGAGTAGCTCAGAGGGCTCTCCAGCAGTTCCGGAACAACGGTGAGTATGTCTATGCGCATATTATGAATGTACCTTTTTGCAAAAATAGGTTTTTTGAATGATTTTTTAGGTATATTTGTAGATGGCTATATTGGTAGCCTTTATGTAAAACTCTAATAATACTTGTTTTATGAGTGAAGAAATTATTCCTGAGGTAAATGTTGCCCCAGATGTAGAAGAAGCTCCTGTCGTCATCCCTGAGATGGTCGAGGAGTCAGTGGAAGCCGCAGAAGAGCAGATTGACCTCAATGCCCTGTCTCTCTCAGAGCTTTCCGAATTGTTTGACAGTCTTTCCCAGTCCGAGGACAGGATGAAGAGATACAAGGAGGCCGAGGCCATCAAGTCTGCCTTCTACAAGAAGCTCTCGAAGGAAAAGGCTGACGCCGGTCTCGGCGCTGCCGTCGATGAGCCATCCTCAAGGGAAGATGTCGTGGAGGAGGTCGCTGCAGAAGAGGCCGCTCCATCCGAAGCCGCAAATCCATTCGAGGCTATCGAGGCTGCATTCAAAGGCGTATATTCCAACTATAAGCGTGAGCGTGCTGAATTCAACCGCCAGCAGGACGCTCTCAGGGAAGAGAACTTCTCGAAGAAGATGGCAGTTATCGAGGACCTCAAGGCCCTCATGGACACTCAGGAGGATGTAAGCTCCACATTCCCTGCATTCCGCGAGCTTCAGAACCGCTGGAAGGAGATTGGTCCTGTCCCTGCAACGAAGTTCCGCGACCTGAATGACAACTATCAGTATCATGTCGAGAAGTTCTACGACATGGTCAAGATCAACAGGGATCTGCGTGACCTTGATTTCAAGAAGAACCTTGAGGCAAAGCAGGAGTTCTGCGACTCGGCCGAGAAGCTTGCCGAGAGCGACAATGTCGTCGAGGCATTCCGCGAGCTCCAGAAGCTCCACGAGCAGTGGAAGGAATTCGGTCCTGTCGCAAAGGAGTTCCGTGACTCCATCTGGGAAAGATTCAAGGCAGCTACCGCTGTGATCAACAAGAAGTACCAGGCTTATTTCGAGAGCCAGAAGGAGAAGCAGCAGGAGAACCTCGACGAGAAGACCAGGCTCTGTGAGCAGACCGAGGCCATCGCCGACAAGGAGGTCAAGTCCTCTAATGAGTGGAACACCCTTTCGGCCGAGATCGAGGAGATCCAGAAGAAGTGGAGGACCATCGGCTTTGCCACCAAGAAGGACAACCAGAAGATCTACGACCGCTTCCGCGCTGCCTGCGACAAGTTCTTCACCCGCAAGAGAGAGTACTATTCTCAGTTCAAGGATTCCATGAACGAGAACATGGAGAAGAAGCTCTCCCTCATCGAGCAGGCCGAGGCTCTCAAGGACAGCAAGGAGTGGAAGAAGACCACCGAGGCTCTCATCGCCCTCCAGAAGCAGTGGAAGGTGATCGGAGCTGTTCCTCGTAAGAAGTCAGAGCAGCTTTGGAAGCGTTTCCGCTCAGCCTGCGATGCTTTCTTCAACGAGCGTGACGCCCAGGCCAAGCCGGAGAACGACTACTACGGCAACCTCAAGGCCAAGAAGGCTCTTGTAGAGGCCATCAAGGGATATGAGCTTGCAGATGACGCTGCTGCCAACCTGGCTGCAGCCAAGGACTTCGCTGCCAAGTGGCAGGCCATCGGATTCGTTCCGTTCAAGGAGAAGGAGAACATCCAGGCTGCCTACACCGAGGCAATGAAGGCCAAGTTCCCTGAGTATTCATCAAGACCTCAGAGGAACGGTGGCGCCAACCGTCCTTCAGGCAACCAGAGGAAGCCTATGTCCGAAAAGGACCGTCTCATCCAGCAGTACGGCAAGCTTCAGCAGGACATCGTGACCTACGAGAACAACATCGGTTTCTTCTCTGCATCCAAGAACTCAGAGCCGTTCATCAAGCAGATGCAGGACAGGATCGATGCTGCAAAGCAGGAACTCAAGGATCTTGAGATAAAGATCAGGACAATTGAATCAGCAGAAGAAGCGAAGTAAGGATGGATAGGAATTCGATTACCGGCCTTGTCCTGATCGGTCTTCTTCTGTTCGGTTTCACTTTCTACCAGAACAAGCAGTACCAGAAGCAGGCCGAGTACCAGGCGCAGCTTGATTCCATCGCGATGGTGGAGCAGATGCGCGCAGATTCGATCGCGATGGCTGAGGCAGCCGCACGCGACACATTGCTTTCACAGACTGACTCGCTTACGGGTGCTCCGATTGCAGCCAGCATCTACAAGGATTCTCTCCTTGATGCTGCTCACGAGGCAGCCGCAGAGGTTGTTACCCTTGCCAACGATCTGTTCGAGGTCGCCTTCACGACATAGGGTGCGCAGCCTTACTCTGCCAGGCTTAAGGAATACACGAGCTATGGCGGTGAGGATCTCTTCCTGTTCAAGCCGGAGATGAGCCGTTATGCCATCGAGGTCTTTGCCGGTGAGATGATCAACACTGCGGACTTCAACTTCACCATCGCCGAAAGGACGGACACATCGATCGCGATGCGCCTTCCTTTCTCCGGAGGCGGCTACATCGAGCAGCGCTATGCGATTGCCGAGGGCTCATATTCAGTCAACAACACCCTGTCGTTCATCGGCATGGAGAACATCATCCCAAAGAATGTGTTCTCCTTCAACATGGACTATTCCGTGACCATGCCGAGGATGGAGAAGGGCTACAAGAACGAGACTCAGTACTCAAGGCTTGACTATTACTTCAACGGTGAGAAGAAGGCCGAGAGCATCGGAAGGGGCAGGAGCGGCAGCAAGAGGATCGACACCAAGGTTTCATGGTTCGACTTCCAGCAGCAGTTCTTCTCCCTCATCATGAGGGCTCCGAATGAGTTCTCATCGGCCGACTTCGACCTCAAGTTTGCTTCCGAGGACGATCCTGAGCGCAATCTCATGACCTGCGAGGCTAAGTTGAAGGCTGATTTCCAGCCTGGACAGCACGCGACGGTCATTCCGTTCGAGTTCTACATGGGCCCGAACCACTTCAAGACCCTCAAGTCCTATGACCACAAGTACGAGAAGGTGATCCCTCTTGGAGGTTGGCTCGTGGGCTGGTTCACGAGGTTTGTCATCATCCCTCTGTTCGACTTCCTCCACAGGTTCATCTCCAACTTCGGAATCATCATCCTGCTGATGACCATCTTCATCAAGATTGTTGTCCTTCCATTCTCCTACAAGTCCTACTCTTCTTCAGCCAAGATGCAGGCCATAAAGCCTGAGATCGACAAGCTGAACCAGAAGTACCCTAAGCAGGAGGATGCAATGAAGAAGCAGCAGGCTCAGATGGATCTCTACAAGAGAGCCGGCATCAATCCAATGGGCGGATGCCTCCCTATGCTCCTTCAGTTCCCGATCCTCTGGGCGATGTTCAGGTTCTTCCCTGCATCCATCGAGCTTCGCCAGCAGTCATTCCTCTGGGCAGATGACCTCAGCGCCTATGATTCAATCCTGAACTTCGGCGCAAGGATTCCTCTCATCGGAGACCATCTTTCACTCTTCGCCCTCCTCATGGCTGTGTCCATGTTCTTCTTCTCGAAGATCACCACTGCAAGCCAGCCTGGAGCCGGTGATCCTAACATGGCTTCGATGCGCTTCATGAGCGTCTGGATGATGCCGATCATGATGTTCTTCATCTGTAACAACCTCTCATCAGGTCTCAGCTACTACTACCTTCTCTCCAACATCATCACCATGGGTGAGAACTTCGTCATCAGGAAGTTCTGTGTCAATCCGGATGAGATCCGTGCAAGGCTCAAGGCGTCTGAGGGGAAGAAGCAGCCTAAGAGCAAGTGGCAGCAGCGCCTCGAGGAGGCTCAGAAGATGCAGGAGCAGATGCGCAAGGAACAGCAGAAGAATGCCCGCAGATAATCCAACTTCCAGCAATCGTGATTGAAACCAATCTAAGATCAATACTTGAGGAACTGCCATCAGATGTAAAGCTGGTGGCAGTTTCCAAATTCCACCCGGTGCCTGAACTGCTTGAGGCCTATCAGGCAGGTCAGCGCTGCTTCGGTGAGAACAGACCTCAGGAATTCAGCATGAAGGCCGTCCAGCTGCCTCAGGACATCGAGTGGCACTTCATCGGCCACCTCCAGACCAACAAGCTGAAGATGGTCCTGCCTTATGCCTCACTCGTGCAGTCGATCGATTCAAGGCACCTGCTTGATCTCGTCGACAACTGGGGACGGACCAATGGCAAGGTCATCTCCATCCTTCTCGAGCTCCATCTCGGCGCCGAGGAGACCAAGGGCGGCTTTACCCAGGAGGAGATAGAAAGCCTGCTCGAGGAATATGTGAATGCGGAGCCCGGCACTCTGTTTGCCGGCATCCGTTTCTGCGGCCTCATGGGCATAGCTTCCCACACGGAGGATGAGGAAATCATAGATGCCGACTTTGCCCGCATAGAGGCTTTCAAGAAGCATCTTGAGGAAAGATTCCCTCAGCTCACTGACTTCAAGGAACTGTCCATCGGAATGTCCGGTGACTGGAAGATCGCACTTCGTCACGGCGCGACCATCATCAGGGTTGGAACAGCCATCTTCGGACCTCGCGTCTATTGATTACCTATCTATAAAAAAGTAAAAGAGGATGACCGTAAGGCCATCCTCTATTGCTTTATCTCTGGGAAGAAACTTACTTAGCCTCGTTCTCAGCAGCCTTGATCATCTTCTCGTTTGCAGAGATGTAGATCTCGACGCGGCGGTTCTGAGCGCGGCCATCCTTGGTAGCGTTGTCAGCTACAGGCATTGAGTAAGACTTGCCTTCGGTAGCCATACGGCCAGCCTCGATACCACAGTTCTTGAGGTAAGCAGCAACTGACTCAGCTCTCTGAGCAGAAAGCTTCTCGTTGACAGCGTCTGAACCGGTGTTGTCGGTGTGACCATAGATGGTGATGTCGGTGTCGACCATGTCGGCCATCTTTGAAGCGAACTGTGAGAGCTCCTTCTTTGAATCTGCAGAAAGGGTTGATCCGTTGGTAGGGAAGAGGATACCGCTGTTGAAGGTAACCTTGATTGCCTCGAGTCCGTTAGCGTCCTCGACAGTCTCGACCTGAGCGTTCTGGAGAGCTGCGAGCTCCTCAGCCTTCTTGTCCATCTTCTTTCCGATGATTGCACCTGCGCTTGCACCTACTGCTGTACCGACAGCGGCACCGATTGCAGCACCCTTGCCGTTTCCGAAGATTGCGCCGATACCTGCGCCTACTGCTGCACCTGCACCAGTTCCGATGAGAGCACCCTTACCGGTGTTGCTCATTCCACAGCCTGAGAAAATCATCGCTGTGCAGAGGAATGAAAGAACGATCTTTTTCATCTTAAATTGTTTTGAGTTGTTTTTCAAGAAAAAAGGCCGGGCCTTTCGGGTCCGGCCTTAAGCTACAAGATAATCGGAATTATTTTGTGATGACGCGTGCCATTTCGCACACCTTGTTTGAATAACCCCACTCGTTGTCATACCATGCGCAAACCTTTACGAAAGTAGGATCGAGCTGGATACCTGCCTTTACGTCGAAGATTGAAGTGCGTGCGTCGTTGCGGAAGTCGGTAGAAACGACAGCCTCGTCGGTGTATCCGAGGATGCCCTTGAGCTCGCCCTCAGAAGCAGCCTTCATGGCAGCGCAGATCTCATCGTAGGTAGCTGCGGTCTTGAGCTCGCAGGTAAGGTCTACGAATGAAACGTCTGATGTAGGGACGCGGAGTGACATACCGGTAAGCTTGCCGTTGAGCTCAGGAAGGACCTTGCCTACAGCCTTTGCAGCAC
>JAGHSC010000175.1 GCA_018066065.1 Candidatus Cryptobacteroides faecihippi | reverse complement strand
GCCATAGACAGTGTCGCTGATCATCGGGTGGGTGATCAGGATGACATACTTGTCAGGCTCAGCCTCCGTGATGGCCTTGAGCTTTGCCTCGAGCCATGCGATGGCAGCCGGATCATAGCTCACAGGCTGGGTTCCGTTCGGAGTGACGCTGAGGACGTTGTAGCCGCCGATCACGCAGTGGCGGCACTCGAGGCTGCTTCCGGACTCCTTGTCCTGGTCGGTAAGGAAGTAATTGCTGCCCAGACCGGAACGCATGTAGGCAGCATCGCTGACCATCGATGAGCTCCAGCGGTAGTTCGGGACGTCATGGTTGCCGACGGTGTAGACCATCGGAACCTTTACAGGGTCCATGACAGACTCGTACTTGGACTTGAATTCGGCCAGGTAGGAAGAATTCGGAGTGTCGATCAGGTCGCCGGCGATAAGGACACCGTCGATTCCGTCCTGGTCATCCTCGGCAGCCTTGGCCTTGAGCTGGTTCAGCGCCTTGACGAACTTGGTGGAAGGAGCGGTGGTCCCGGTGTTGATGTGGACGTCGCTGAGGGCAGCGACTGAAAGAACGACCTTCTTGCTGTTGAAAGTCCTGGACACCGGCTTCTGGCCACCGTAGACCACAGGGACATAGGCCGAGGCGATGGACTTGACACCATCCGTGATGTGGAGCGAGACATTCATGCCGAGTTCGCCGGGCAGGAAAGATTCACCTGCCTTGGAGAGGTCAGCGGAAACGGTCAGGAAAGCACCTTCGGCCTTCTTCACGACGGTAGGCAGCGTCAGGAAGTCTCCGACACTGGTGCGGGTGGCCACCTCGGTGCAGATCCCGCTGACGGAGATGGAAACCGACTTGTTGCCGTAGAGTGCCTTGAGGGCAGACTCAGGGAGCACCTCGAAAGTAAGCTCCGCAGAACATCCGGAAGCCGTCCTGTAGGCCCTGGCGCAACCGTCAGAGAAAGAAGGAAGGTAATTGATGCTCTCGACAGCCGAGACGACGCCGCTGTCTGCCAGAGGGAGATTGATCTGTGTGCCGTCGCCGAGGATGATCTTCACGATGCCATCCACGATGCTGACTGACTTGAGGATGGTCTCATCCTTTGCCCTTCCGAGGTCGGACCAGGTGGAACCTCCGTCATAGGAGACCATCCAGATGTCCTTCTCGATCTTGAACTTCGGGGTGACGGCATCCTTGCCCTCGGCCTTGACCTTGTGGCCATCGACCATCATGAACTCGCCGTCGACCGTCCAGCAGTAGAATCCGTCGGAGTCTTTCTTCACGGAGACTGAAGGCTCCTTGCCGTCCTTTCCGTTCAGCAGGGTTAGACTCTTGCCTGAGGCGAGGGTAAGCACAGCCGCTTCCATCCTCAAGGGCCTTGAATCCGACCACAGGGTCACTGCTGCGTGCAGCATCCAGAAGTCCCTGGATGGATGCGGCATTGGTGTTGACCTTCGACTCCAGGGTAGAAACCCTGCTCTCCAGCGAAGAAACCCTGTCGGCAAGGGCAGAATCATCATAGCCCCCGCAGCAAAGGAGAAGAAGACCGGATACAATCAACGAAGGAATTGACATAATCTTTCTCATCATCAAGCAGAAATCGTTATCCCACAACGTTTTAACACAAAGCACAAAAAGGAGGGACACACACATGTCTCCTCCGGGAAGGTCCACAAAGGCCCTTCGCTTCCACAAATATATGATTTAAGGAGCAGAACTACAATACTTTTTGCTATCTTTGGAATATGAAAAGGAATATTCTTATTTCGGGGCTCATCACGCTCCTTCTGTCCTCAGCAGCAGGACATTCGCAGGAAAAATCAAGATACGTGGATCCATTCATCGGAACCGATGGAATGGGGCACACTTTCCCGGGAGCATGCGTCCCGTTCGGCGGAGTCCAGCTCAGCCCGGACACCGACACGATCCCTCACAATCTCGGAGGAAAATACCAGCCCGCAGTCTACGAGATGTGCGCAGGCTACAGGTACACTGACCCGACCATCGTAGGATTCACCCACACCCACTTCAGCGGCACAGGACACTCCGACCTCGGAGACATCCTCCTCATGCCGGCCACAGGCGAGGTGAAGCTCAACCCGGGCACCGCAGACGCCCCTGAGAAGGGCTACAGAAGCCGCTACTCCCACGATACTGAAAAGGCTTCCGCAGGCCTCTACGAGGTCACCCTCGCGGACTACGGCATCAAGGCCAGGCTGACCGCCACCCCACGCGTCGGAGTGCATGAATATTCATTCCCGGAAGGCAGCGACGGACACGTCATCCTCGACCTCATCCACGGAATCTACAACTACGACGGCAAGACCCTCTGGGCAGAGGTCCAGGTGCAGAACGACACCCTCCTCACCGGCTACCGCATCACCGATGGCTGGGCCCGCACCAACTACACCTACTTCGCCATCTCATTCTCGCAGCCGATCACGGAGTACGGCTATGCCGACCGCGAGAAGATCAGCTACAAGGGAGGCTGGGGCAAGTTCAAGCAGTACAGGAACTTCCCTGCCATGGCAGGACGCAAGCTCGCAGCCTGGTTCAAGTTCGACACAGCCAGTGAGCCAGTCCTCACCGTGAAGGTCGCCCTCTCCGCCACCGGCACTTCCGGAGCGCTGAAGAACCTCCAGGCAGAGGCCGCAGGCAAGTCCTTCGCACAGATTGCCGGCGAGGCCGTCGCAGCCTGGGACAGGGAGCTCTCCCTGATCAAGATCCAGGGCACGGACGACGACAGGAAGATGTTCTACACATCACTCTACCACACGATGATCAACCCTTCAGTCTACATGGACGTGGACGGCACCTACAGGGGCCTCGACCACGAGATCCACAAGGCAGAGGGCTTCACCAACTACACAGTCTTCTCCCTCTGGGACACCTACAGGGCCGAACATCCTTTCCTCGCCCTCTTCAAGCCTGAGAGAGACCGCGACATGGTCGAGTCCATGCTCGCCCACTACGACCAGAGTGTCCTCCACATGCTTCCTGTATGGAGCCACATGGCCAAAGAGAACTGGTGCATGAGCGGCTACCACGCCGTACCTGTCCTCGCCGACGCCGTCGCCAAGGGTCTGGACATCGACAGGGACAGAGCCCTGAAGGCAATGGTCACCACATCCAGCCAGGATTGGTACTGCGGCCTCGGCGACTACCTCAAGACAGGCTACGTGCCTTTCGACTCCTACTCGACCGCAGCCAGCAACACACTTGAATATTCCTACGACGACTGGACCATCTGGAACACCGCAAGGCTCGCAGGGGACGACAAGGTCGCATCTGAATATTCAAGGCGCGCACTCTACTACAGGAATGTCATCGACACCCAGCTTGGGTTCGCGCGCCCAAGGATGGCTGACGGCAGCTTCAAGGAGGACTTCGACATCATGCAGACCATGGGAGAGGGCTTCATCGAGGGCAACTCGCTGAACTTCACCTTCCACGCACCTCAGGACGTCTATGGCGTGATGGATCTGATGGGAGGCGAGAAGAAGTTCACCGCCGCCCTGGACGAGCTCTTCAGCGAGGACCTTCCGGAGTACGCCTACGCCACCAACGAGGACATCACCAAGGACTGCCTCATGGGAGGCTATGTCCACGGAAACGAGCCTAGCCACCACATCCCATACCTCTACGCCTGGACCGCCCAGCCTTGGAAGACCCAGTACTGGATCAGGGAGATCGTGGACAGGATGTACAGGCCTGAGATCAGAGGCCTCGGCGGCAACGACGACTGCGGACAGATGAGCGCCTGGTACATCTTCAGCGTGCTGGGATTCTACCCTGTGTGCCCTGGTAGCGACCAGTATGTGCTCGGTGCACCTCGCTTCGAGGATGCAACGATTGCACTCCCGAACGGCAAGACTCTGGAAATCAAGGCCAAGGGTGTCAGCGGAGTCAACCGCTACGTCAAGAAGGTCCTTGTCGACGGAGCCGAGTACACAAAGATGTACCTGACCCACGAGGACATCCTCAAGGGCGGCACGATCGAGTTCATCATGGCCTCAAGGCCAAACAAGTCACGTGGCCAGAAGGCTGCCGACAAGCCATATTCAATGACCCCGAAGGTCAGATAGGAAGACAAAACCTGCATCATGAAGAAAATCCTGCTCTGCGCCATTGCGATGGTGCTTCCCATGAGCATCCTTGCCCAGGGAAGATTGATCGATGACGTGAACGTGTTCGTCGGCACCGACGGATTCGGCAATGTCTACCCGGGTGCACAGCTGCCTTTCGGCGGCATCCAGATCAGCCCGGACTGCGACGACAAGGACTACGACTGCGCCGCCGGCTACAAGTACGCAAAGCCGTCCATCCAGGGATTCAGCCTGACCCATCTCAGCGGCACCGGCATCCCTGACCTTGGCGACTTCCTCTTCCTGCCGGGCGTGGGAAGCAGGATGGAGCCATCCAGGTTCGACCACGGGAACGAAGCCGGGTCGCCGGGCTACTATTCTGTCCTGATGGAGGACTATGGCGTCAAGGCCGAGATGACCTCAGCCCTGCGCAGCGGAATCCTCCGCTTCACCTATCCACAGTCAGACAGCGCCTTCGTGATGATCGACCTTGACCACACCCTCAAGTGGGAATGCATGTGGTCGACAGTCAAGCTCCTGGACGACCACACAATCATCGGAAGCAAGATCGTCAATGGCTGGAACCCAGGTAGATACGTCTATTTCGCCGCAAGGTTCTCCGAACCCGTGACCGACTTCACGATCCTTCAGGACGGCCAGCCCGTCATCTACAACACCAAGCGTTTCCGCAGCAGCCTCGAGGCCTGGGGAAAGAAGCTTCAGGCCGTCGTAAGGTTCAAGTCGGCCGAAGGACAGCAGGTCGACGTGAAGGTCGCCATCTCATCCGTCGGCACCGATGGAGCGCTTCTCAACCTCAAGGAGCTGGATGGCAAGGACTTCTGCACAGTCAGATCCCAGGCTGAGTACCTTTGGGAGAAGGAGCTCGGGAGATACACCTTGAACTCTGACGACAAGAAGCTCAGAAGCACCTTCTACACAAGCGTCTACCACACTGCCCTCCATCCTTTCCTCTTCCAGGATGCCGATGGGAGGTTCCGTGGCCATGATGGTTCCATCGAGAAGGCTGACGGTTTCCGCAATGTAACGACATTCTCGCTCTCGGACACCTACAGGGCCTTCCACCCGCTTCTCAACCTTGTCAACCAGCCGCTCCAGGCAGACATAGCCAACTCGATGCTTGCGCATTTCGACAGGAGCACCGAGCACATGCTCCCGATCTGGTCGTTCTACGGCGGGGAGACATGGTGCATGATCGGCTATCACGCCTGCTCAGTCCTTTCCGACATGATCCTCAAGGGTGTCAAGGGATTCGATTACGAGCGTGCCTACCAGGCCATGAAGACGACGGCCACAAACCCTCACTACGACTGCATCCCGGAGTACACCCAGCTCGGCTACGTCCCGTTCGACAAGGAGAAGGAAAGCGTCTCCAAGACTCTTGAGTACGCATACGGCGACTGGTGCATCGCCCAGGTGGCCAAGCTCCTTGGACACGAAGAGGATTACAACTTCTTCCTCTCAAGGTCAATGAATTACAAGAATCTCATCGACCCGGAGACCGGCTACATGAGAGGACGTGATTCCAAGGGTGCGTGGAGGACTCCGTTTGCTCCGATCGCCTACCAGGGACCAGGTTCGGTCAACGGCTGGGGAGACATCACCGAGGGCTTCACGATGCAGTACACCTGGACGGTCCCTCACGATTTCGACGGCTATGCCGGCATCGCCGGACGCGACCTCCTGAAGAACCGCCTGGACGAGCTGTTCACAATCGAGCTGCCCGAGGACATCCCCGGCGCACACGACATCTGGGGAAGAGTCGGTGGCTACTGGCACGGCAACGAGCCTTGCCACCACGTCACCTACCTCTACGACTATTTCGGTGAGCCTTGGAAGTGCCAGAAATGGGTGAGATACGTCGTCGACAATTTCTACGGGGACGAGCCGGGATCGCTGAGCGGCAACGATGACTGCGGCCAGATGAGCGCATGGTACATCTTCAACTGCCTTGGATTCTATCCATTCTGCCCTGGCGCCGACTGGTACTACATCGGGTCGCCTTGCGTACCGGGCATGACGATGACTCTCTCCAACGGTGGCGTCATCGAGATGACGACGAAGGGATGGAGCAAGGATGCGGTCTACATCAAGGAAGCCTGGCTGAACGGAAAGCGCCTCGACTCCCCTGTCATCCGCTACGACGACATCAAGGACGGAGCGACCCTCCACTTTGTGATGAGCACCAAGCCCCAGAAGAAGGCATTCAGGAAATAATTCACAAACAGCACATTACGCAATGAGATACTTCGCAACCGCAGCCATCCTGCTGGCCTCCCTCTTCACGGCGCAGGCGCAGCACACCATCTGGTTCGACGAGCCTTGCACATCTGACAGACCCGTTCCATGGACCCGTGGGAAGCAGCCGAACTACGACGGAAAGAAGGAAGCCGTCACGGCGATGGACTTCAACGACCAGTGGGAATACCGTTCCCTCCCGATCGGCAACGGATCGATCGGAGCGAACGTCATGGGATCCATCGGCACCGAAAGGCTGACCCTCAACGAAAAGACCCTCTGGCTCGGAGGCCCGGGCATCAAGGGCGGTCCCCAGCAGTACTGGGCAGTCAACAAGGAAGGCTGGAAGGCACTGCCGGCAGTCCGCGAGGCTCTCGCCAAGGGAAACATCGAAGAGGCCGACAGGATCCTGGCATCGAACTTCAACGCAGCCACCGGCAGCGAGAAGGGCGGTGACTCGTACGGAGACAGGTTCGGCTCGTACACCACCCTCGGCGAGCTCACCATCGAGACCGGGATTGACGAAGGGGCCATCTCTGGATATTCACGCAGCCTCAGCCTTGACGACGCAGTCGCGACAGTAGCCTTCAAGGCAGATGGATCATCCTACGAAAGGACCTACTTCGCATCCTACCCAGCCAACATCATCGCAGCCAGGTTCAAGTCCGAGGCGAGGCAGAACCTCATCATCCGCTACACGCACAACCCGCTCGCCGACGGCGAGAGCACCCAGGACTCCCCTGACGGAATATGCTTCCACGGGAGCCTCAGGAACAACGGTGAAGAGTTTGCAGTCCGCGTGAAGGTCAAGGCAAGGGGCGGCAAGGTCACGATCGAGGACGACCGCATCCTGGTGGACGGTTCGAAGTGCGTCGACATCTTCCTCACGGCCGACACGGACTACAAGATCAACCTGGACCCGGACAAGAACGACCCGAAGGCATTTGCAGGAGTGGACCCTCTGGAGACCACCGCAGGCTGGATGAACGCCGCGAACAGATGGAACCGTCTCCTGAAGGGACATCTCAAGGACTACCGCAAGCTTTTCGGCAGAGTCGACTTCCATCTCGAAGGCCCGGACAACGACATCCCGACCGACGAGAGGCTTGAAGCCTACAGGAACGGAACTCAGGATCAGGGACTTGAGGAACTCTACTTCCAGTTCGGACGCTATCTTCTGATCGCCTGCTCAAGGCCGGGCAGCATGCCTGCGAACCTTCAGGGCATCTGGCTCCACACCCCTGGAGCCCCTTGGAAGTCCGACTACCACAACAACATCAACATCCAGATGAACTACTGGCCGGCACTGCAGGACAACCTTGCAGAATGCGCGGAGCCGCTCACGGACTACATAAGGATGCTCCACAAGCCGGGAACCGAGACTGCAAAGGCCTACTGGAACGCCAGGGGATGGGCTGCATCGATCTCGGCCAACATCTACGGCTACGCTGCCCCGATGCCGGGCGAAAGCGTCACCTGGAACTACAATCCGGTCGCTGCATCCTGGCTCGCCACCCACCTGTGGGACTATTACGACTACACTCGCGACGAGGATTTCCTCAGGGAGACGGCCTACCCACTCATCAAGGAATGTGCAGAGTTCTGCGAGGATTTCCTCTGGATGAGCCCGGAGGGCTACCTGATGGCCAACCCATCATCTTCGCCTGAGCACGGACACACCGATGAAGGCACGACCTTCACCCATGCCGTCGTGCGCGAGATCCTGCTCGACGCGATCGACGCCGCTGAGGTCCTGGGAACTGACGAAGAAGCCAGAAACACCTGGAAATCAATCCTTGACAAGCTCTACCCGTACAAGATAGGACGTTACGGGCAGCTGATGGAATGGAGCAAGGACATCGACAGTCCGACCGACAACCACCGCCACGTGAACCACCTCTACGGCCTCCACCCAGGCAGGACGATATCGCCTGTCACCACACCGGAGCTTGCCGAAGCATCAAAGGTCGTTCTCGAGCACCGAGGCGACGAGTCCACCGGCTGGTCGATGGGCTGGAAACTGAACCAGTGGGCAAGGCTCCACGAAGGCGACCATTCCTACGTACTCTACCAGACTCTTCTCAGAAAGGGTACTGCCGACAACCTCTGGGACATCCATCCGCCATTCCAGATCGACGGAAACTTCGGAGGCACTGCAGGAGTCACAGAGATGCTGCTCCAGAGCCAGGACGGAAGCATCAACCTTCTCCCTGCCCTTCCTGCAGCATGGCCTGAAGGCTATGTGAAAGGCCTGAAGGCAAGAGGCAACTTCACCATCGACATCGCATGGAAGGACGGCAAGCTCACAAAGGCAGTGGTCACAAGCGGCAGCGGTCTTCCGTTCACTGTCCGCTACGGGGATCAGGCAAAGTCATTCCAGACAAAGGCCGGAAAGACTGCAACGATAACATTCTGAAAAAACAACATACCATGAAAAGATACATTCTCGCAATCGCATTCCTCACATTCGGAATCGCGGCACTGGCTGGACAGCCACACAGGATCAAGGTCGACGGAGGTCGCACCGTGACGGTAGAAGCCTGCTCAGAGAGCATATTCAGAGTCAGGATGACTCCGGGGAAGGAGTTCTCCGAGTCCCTCATGGAGCGCTACGGTCTCATCAAGACTGACTGGGACGAAGTCAAGACGACAGAAAAGACTTCCGGAGCGGAGTGGACGCTCTCCACAGGAGCATATTCACTGACAGTCAACAAGAAGAGCGGTGCAATCAGGGTGACGGATGCCAAGGGCGGAAAGGTCATCAGGGAGATCAGGTTCCTTCCGAAGGAGGACAGCTTCACCCAGAAGATGAGGGAGATCGTCAATGACAAGTATGCCGACCTTCAGGTTGCCAACAACGGCGGCGGCATCATCGGTGACGACAACGGAAAGTTCGGAGAGGTCGACAACAGCGAAGTGCCTGCAGCCGACAACATCGACGTCATCACCATCAGCATGGAGGACGGAGAGAGATTCTACGGCGGAGGAAGCACCAGCCGCGACCACATCCAGCACAGGGGCGAGCTTCTCAGGATGTGGACCACCTACCAGCACACCGAGATCCCGATGCCTTTCATGATGAGCTCGCGCGGATGGGGAATCTACGTCAACCTCACGAGCAAGAGCTTCTTCGACCTCGGCACGATCAAGAATGACAGGTTCAACATCATGGACATGTCCGCTGAGGCTGATTTCTACCTCATGATGGGCAAGGA
>JAGHSC010000139.1 GCA_018066065.1 Candidatus Cryptobacteroides faecihippi | reverse complement strand
TCGTCGTAGGTCGGCAGCTGCTCCTCTCCGCCTGTGTAGCCTGCAAGGGTTCTGACGACGCCCGGCATCCTGTCGAACTGGTGCTGAGTGCCCCAGAAACACCCGCACGCGAATATTCCTACCTCCAGCCTCTCATCCTCCGGCCCTGAATATGTGTCCACGCGGGACCTTTCCTCCACTGCGGCCTTGACAATCTCGAGGGCGGCCCCATGCTTCTTCTGGAGCTCAGGGTGGCCTGCCCCCCTGGAGAAATTGTGACGGAGGTCATTGTACTTCACCTTGAGGGCGATTGGGTTGTGAGAGTCGATGATCCTCTGGACGTAGTCCATGTAGGGCGTGCCCTTTTCATGCGTGAGAAGCTTCAGGGCATTGATGATGCCTGCCGGGATACCGGCCTCGGCGAGGTCCTCGGCCGTGATGTCGGAGTCCTCGATCACGTCGTGGAGGAAACCTGTGACCTTCTCTTCGTCGGTCATTCCCATCATGCCGACTGCAATGGGGTGGAGGATGACAGGATTGCCATCCTTGTCGAGCTGGCCTGCATGTGCCCTTGCAGCGATCTGGATTGCGGTGTCTATTGTGTTTGCCATGTTCGTCTCCAAGTGAAAAAAGGAGTCCCTGAACGAGACTCCTTCAGATCCGTGCCTCGGGTCTGCGGCTTATTCGGCTGCGACCTTCACTGCCTTGAGGAGGGCTGTTCCCTCGGCGTTGCAGAACACGACGGTGTCTGCATCGGCGCAGTAGCTTGCGATTGCGTTGAAGGCTGCGATGAACTCATCCTCGCGGTACTCTTCTGGAACCATCATCTTGGTTGCGCCTCCCTCTGAAAGGGTGATCTTGCCTTCTTCGCCTTCAGCGTAGACTGCGAAGATGCTGTTTCCTCCGACTGATGCATTGCAGCGGTCGCCTTCGAAGGCGATGAATGCAGGCTCTTCGCCGAGTGACTGGTAGGCTGTACCGTTGAGTTCGGTGATGTTGAACTTGGTGTCGGCGATTCCTGAGACTGCCTCGGCTGCATTTTCTGACTTTTTCTGTCCGCAAGCTGCAAGTGCGAGAGCGGCTGCAGCGATGTAGATGAACTTCTTCATGATGTTATGATTTTTCTGTTTTGCTGTCTTTTGTGATTCCGGATGTAAAGTTACGCATTATTGCCGTGACTGGCAAACCTGGACCCTGCCATTTTCTTCTTCGGTGGAAAATGGCTATCTTTGAAGAATGCTCGACCCACATGATGATAACGAGTTTAACAGATAATCATATGAAAAGAATCCTGATTTCAGTCTCCCTGGCCGCAGCGATGGCCATCGGGACAGTCCCTGCTTTTTCGCGGGATGTAGAAAGCGACTGGTACGCAGCTACCGATGCCCTCGGACGCAAGGTCGGAAGGTATGACGATGGCAAGAAGGACAAGACCGTCATCCTGTTCTACTGGACCTGGCACCAGATGGAGGACACTCCGGGTGCTCCTGTCAAGAACATCACCCAGCTCATGAAGCAGTACCCTGATGCCATCAACCACTATGACCACGAGGCCTGGTGGGGGACCAGCAATGACCGCTACTGCTACTGGGACGAGCCTCTGTTCGGCTATTACCGCACGACTGACAAGTGGGTTCTCCGCAAGCATGCAGAGATGCTTGCCGATGCCAAGGTGGATGCAGTCTTCTTCGACTGTTCCAACGGTTCGATCACCTGGGACGAGAGCACCGATGCCCTCATGGAGGTCTGGGACCAGGCCCAGAAGGATGGCGTCAACGTTCCGAAGATCGGTTTCCTCCTTCCTTTCGGCCCGGCAAGGCATGCCCTCGTGTCGATCAGGCATCTTTATGAGAAGATTTACAGCAAGGGCCTCTACAGCAACCTCTGGTTCGAATGGGATGGCAAGCCTCTCATCTTTGCCTATCCGGAAATGCTTGTCGATGAGGAACCTGCCGACAAGGAAATCAAGGAATTCTTCACTTTCCGTCCGATGCAGCCTGACTATGTCGACGGTCCCGTCCCTGGAAGGAATGACCAGTGGAGCTGGCTTGAGGACTATCCTCAGCACGGTTTCGTGAAGCTTCCTGAAGGTGGCGTGGAGCAGGTGAGTGTCGGCGTTGCACAGAACACCTTCCCTGGCACCAAGGGCCACTGCAGCGCCTTCAATCTTCCTGGGTCCTACGGAAGGTCCTACACTTACCGCAACGGCTTCGACACCAGGGAGAACGCTCATCTTTACGGCGCCAATTTCCTGGAGCAGTGGGACAGGGCTTACGAGCTCGACCCGGAGGTCGTCTTCGTGACTGGATGGAACGAGTGGATCGCAGGATGCTGGCCTTCATTCGCCGGAAGCGTTCCGGGTGCGCCTGCCTTCGTCGATCAGTTCGACTGGGACCACAGCCGTGACCTCGAGCCTACCAAGGCATGGGGCGAGTATGGAGATGTCTACTATCTCCAGTTCGTGGACAGGGTGCGCAAGTTCAAGGGAACTACCCCTGCGCCTGAGGCATCAGCTCCGAAGAAGATCAATGTCCGCCGTCATCGCGCGTGGAAGCGCGTCCAGCCTTTCTATGCAGCCTACAAGGGCAACACCGGCCACAGGGATGCTCTCGGAAAGTGTGACATCCACTATGTGGACAACAGCGGCAGGAACGACATCACCGGCGCAAAGGTCGCCAGGGACGATGAGTACATCTATTTCTATGTCGAGACAGCGGAGAAGCTTTCTCCTTGTACCGACAGGAACTGGATGATGCTCTTCCTCGATGTGGACAGGGACAAGTCCACAGGATGGGAAGGCTATGAATATGTGGTCAACTACCATTCTCCTACCAAGGATGGCGCTTCCGTGTGCAGGAGCAAGGACGGCGCGTGGGAGTGGGAAGATGCTGCTTCCGTCAAGTACCATGTCCGCCGCAACCAGCTGGTTGTCAGGATCCCTCGTTCTCTTGACCCTGCTCTCCAGGGTGATCTTGACTTCGAGTTCAAGTGGGTTGACAACATGCAGGACGAAGGCAATGTCATGGACTTCTATGTCAGTGGCGATGTGGCTCCTCTCGGAAGGTTCAACTATGTCTACACGGCGGCTTCCGGCCGATAGCCCTTTGTCGCTTTTGTTATTGCAATATCGGTGTGTAATCCGTATCTTTGCATGATAAACCGAATCTTACAAAATTCAATAGAAATGTCAGAAATCTCTAATCTTCAGAAAGCTCGCGCTGCTTACCAGCCAAAGCTTCCAAAGGCTCTCCAGGGACCGGTAAAGGTCGTCGAGGGTGCTGCCACCCAGTCTGTCGGCAATCAGGCTGAAATCAAGGAACTTTTCCCTAACACCTACGGAATGCCTGTAGTTGAATTCGCAGAGGGCGGTGAGGCTGTCGCTGCAGAGTTCAATGTCGGTATCATCCTTTCAGGTGGTCAGGCTCCTGGTGGACACAATGTCATCTCAGGTCTTTATGACGGTGTCAAGTCAGTCAACCCTGCCAACAAGCTCTATGGCTTCCTCATGGGACCTGGCGGACTCGTTGACCACAAGTACATCGAGTTCACTGATGAGCTCATCGACGCTTACCGCAACACCGGAGGTTTCGACATCATCGGATCAGGCCGTACCAAGCTTGAGAAGGAATCTCAGTTCGAGAGTGGTATCGAGATCCTCCGCGAGCTTGGCATCAAGGCTCTCGTCATCATCGGTGGCGATGACTCCAACACCAACGCATGTGTCCTCGCAGAGTACTATGCTGCAAAGAACTACGGTGTCCAGGTCATCGGTTGTCCTAAGACCATCGACGGCGACCTCAAGAATGACCAGATCGAGACTTCTTTCGGTTTCGACACTGCCTGCAAGACTTATTCAGAGCTCATCGGCAACATCGAGCGTGACTGCAACTCTGCCCGCAAGTACTGGCACTTCATCAAGCTCATGGGCCGTTCAGCTTCACACATCGCCCTTGAGTGTGCTCTCCAGACCCAGCCTAACGCCTGCATCATCAGCGAGGAGGTCGAGGCCAACAACATGTCTCTCGACGATGTTGTAGAGTACATCGCAAAGATCGTCGCAAAGCGCGCCGAGGCTGGCAAGAACTTCGGTACAGTCCTCATCCCAGAGGGTCTCATCGAGTTCATCCCTGCAATCAAGAAGCTCATCGCCGAGCTTAATGAAGTTCTCGTCGACCCTGCAACTGGTGAGATGCGCGAGTTCGCTTCAAAGGACGAGCAGGTTGCTTTCGTAAAGGGCAACATCGCTGCCGAGAACCTCGCTATCCTCGAGTCTCTTCCTAAGGATGTTGAGCGTCAGCTCTGCCTCGACCGTGACCCTCACGGCAACGTTCAGGTTTCTCTCATCGAGACTGAGAAGCTTCTTTCTGCAATGGTTGCAAAGAAGCTTGCTGCTTGGAAGGCAGAAGGCAAGTACAGTGGCAAGTTCTCTGCACAGCACCATTTCTTCAGTTACGAGGGTCGTTGCGCAGCTCCTTCAAACTACGATGCTGACTACTGCTTCTCACTTGGTTACAATGCTTCACGCCTCATCGCTGCCGGCAAGACCGGTTACATGTCAGTGATCAAGAACACCACTGCTCCTGCAGCTGAGTGGATCGCCGGTGGTGTGCCAATCACCATGATGATGAACCTTGAGCGTCGCAACGGTGCCATGAAGCCAGTTATCCGCAAGGCTCTTGTCGAGCTTGATGGTGCTCCATTCAAGTTCTTCGCCAGCAAGCGTGAGGAGTGGGCTGAGCAGACTGCTTATGTCTATCCTGGTCCTATCCAGTACTGGGGTCCTTCTGAGGTCTGCGACCAGACCACCAAGACTCTTGCTCTCGAGCACACGAAGTAATCAAGCTTCAGCTGGATATCTCTAATGGGATGCCCCTCTTGCCGTTTCGGCTTGAGGGGCATTCTTCATTTTCGTGATTCCGGCCGCTTCCTGCGTCTGATGCCCACCGTTTCCCGCGTCCTCGCTGCGCGAGAACTTGTCTCCGTCTGCTGTTGGTGTCTCGTATAATCCTGGTGCCAGCCGCGGATTCTTTCCGTGATGCGGTTTCTTCGCGTGACGCGGCTTGAGGAGAATATACCCCCCGGGGGACCAACAGACCGCGCGGGAGTACCGTCCCACCCCCCCGGAGCAGCCGACG
>JAGHSC010000092.1 GCA_018066065.1 Candidatus Cryptobacteroides faecihippi | reverse complement strand
TGTTCAATGTTGTCAATCCGGACAGGATCTGCGATGACTACGGTGCTGACACCCTCCGTCTCTGCGAGATGTTCCTCGGACCTCTCGAGCAGAGCAAGCCTTGGGACACAAAGGGAATCGACGGTGTCAACCGCTTCCTCAAGCGTTTCTGGAGACTCTTCTTCGAAGGGGACGAGGTTGCTGTCTCTGATGAGAAGGCCACTCCTGCCGAGCTCAAGGCACTCCACAAGCTCATCGGCAAGGAACAGTCCGACATCGAGAGCTTCTCATTCAACACGACGGTCAGTGCCTTCATGATTGCGCTCAACGAGCTTACCGACCTCAAGTGCCACAAGCGTGAGATCCTCGAGCCGATGACGATCCTCCTTTCTCCATTCGCACCTCACATCGCTGAGGAGCTTTGGTCGATCCTCGGCCATGAGGAAAGCATCACCTATGCTTCCTTCCCTGAGTATGTCGAGTCTTACACCGTTGAGAACAATGCAACCTATGCAGTGTCATTCAACGGAAAGACGCGCTTCACCGTCGATCTTCCTAAGTCGATGGACAAGGCAGCTGTCGAGGCTGAAGTCAGGGCCATGGAGCAGACTGCGAAGTATGTCGGTGACCAGTCCATCGTCAAGGTGATCGTGGTTCCCGGCAAGATCGTCAACATCGTTGTCAAGTAGACTGCATGGAAGGACATCGCAGGTTGCTGAAGACAGCCGGTGACTACCTTATCCTGACGGTAGCGGCATTCCTCTTCGCCATGGCGTGGGAGTGCTTCATGATTCCGAACGACATGTCTGCCGGTGGGATGATGGGTCTCTGCACGGTGATCCAGTATGCAACCGGAGGCCTGATTCAGGCATCATATTCCTACATAGTGATCAATGCCCTCCTTATCCTCATCGCCGTCATGGCGATGGGGATCGGGTTCGGCTTCAGGACAATCTATGCGATCGTGGTCTCCACCATCGCGATGAGGCTTCTGTCCGGATGGGAATTCCTGCATTGCGCGCCCGGCTCATTCTTCTATGTCCGGGAGACATTGCTGGTTCCGGTTCTTGGAGGCTTTTTCGAGGCCCTGGGAATCGGGCTTACGATGCGCTATGGCGGCAGCACCGGAGGTACGGACATCATCGCCCTGATGATCAACAAGTACTGGCCGATCAATCTCAGCAAGATCTTCCTTCTGAGCGATTTTGCCATTGTGATCCTCATCCTCTTCCTTCCTGACAAGTCGTTCGCGGACATGATCTACGGCTTCGTGGAGATCATTGCCTTCACTCTGATGATCGACATGGTTGTGGGTGGCCGACAGTCCTACCAGCTGATGGTCTTCTCTGAAAGGAATGCCCAGATCGCAGATTACATCTGCAAGGAGCTCGACAGGGGAGTCACCGTGATTGAAGGAATGGGGTGGTTCACGAAGAGCAAGAGGGACATCCTTCTGATCATCCTTGACAAGAAGCAGTTCCTTCCACTTTCCAGGAAGATCAAGGAAATGGATGAAAATGCCTTCCTTTCGGTCGCTCCTACCCAGAGCGTCTACGGTGAGGGTTTCGCAGAGATCAAGGCTGGTCCGAAGTTGTCAATCTTCAAGAAGAAAGCAGATGAGATTCCAGAAAAAGACTAGTGTCCTCAATGTCGTCAAGGAGTGGATCCTGATCACTATCGGAATCCTTGTCTACACCGCTGGATGGACGATCTTCCTCACCTCCAACAATCTGTTCGGAGGAGGAGTTTCCGGATTCAGTGCGATCATCCAGTTCGCCACCGGCATCAAGATGGGTTACACCTATCTTGCCATCAATGTGATCCTTCTGGTTGCCTCGCTGTTCATCATCGGACCATCGTTCGGGGCCAAGACCGTCTATGCGGTCTTGCTGACGGCTTTCAGCCTGAATGCCTTCCAGGACATCATACCGGCGAGCTTCATACAGGATTTCGCCTTGTCGAACGGCAAGCTTCTCTGTGCGATTGCCGGAGGCGCCAGCGCAGGTCTCGGCATCGGCCTCTCGATCTCTCAGGGCGGCAGCACGGGAGGCACCGACATCATTGCCCTGATCATTGGAAAGTACCGCAACATCTCACCGGGAAGAGTGATCATGACCATCGACATCTTCATCATCTCCTCATCACTCCTGATCCCGTCCTTCGATGCGGATGGAAACGCTCTTTCCTTTGTCGCCAGACTCACGGCCGCAATCTTCGGCTTTATCATCGTAACGGTCTCCGGCAACATAGCCGACATCTATCTTGCCGGTTCGAAGCAAAGCGTCCAGGTCTTCATCTTCTCGAAGAGGTTCGAGGAGATTGCCGACATGGTACAGTCTGAATTCAACAGAGGTGTGACTGTCCTTCATGGTGAAGGATGGTACAGCAAGCAGGAATCTTCAATCCTGATGGTGGTCACGAGAAAGACGGATGTCAATCTCCTCCTCCGCTACATCAAGCAGATTGACCCTGATGCCTTCCTTTCCATCTCTTCCGTGTGGGGCGTCTATGGACAGGGCTTCGACACCATCAAGGGAAATTCCAGGCGTGCCTTGAAGAAACCGGATGCCGGCGATGGTATAAAAAAAGATTAAAAATCTTTAAATAACAGAAACAGTTAAGGGGTTCCTCTTTCATGAATGATCATGCAGGAGGGCTTTTTTTTATCTTAACGCTCGAAAATTGTATCAACATGCTCTCGCACATCCAACTGACTACATTGGTCATCTTCACATCCGTGATGATCTATGACTTTCTGACGACCGAATCAAGAAAGAAGGCGTCGTTCATGCTACGTATGGA
>JAGHSC010000123.1 GCA_018066065.1 Candidatus Cryptobacteroides faecihippi | reverse complement strand
ATGTCCAAGCTCACCGGCGTTGTCGTTCGTGCCGGCGTAGAGCTTGCCATCGATGATGAGCCCGGCGCCAAGCCCGGTGCCGAAGGTCAGGAAGACCATGTTCCTTGTTCCCTTCCCGGCTCCGAATATCCACTCTGCAAGCGCGCATGCATTTGCGTCGTTCTGAAGGCCTGCGGGAGCTCCGAATTCCTCTGAGAGGATCTTCACGATCGGGATGTTGTCCCAGCCTGGAAGGTTCGGGGGCGACATCACGATGCCTTCAGCGCTGCTGAGAGGACCTCCGCAGCTGATGCCGATGGCATCTACCTCTCCCTTCTTCAGGGAGTTCCTGTCCATGACAGCGTGGATCGCCTTCTTGATGTCGCTGATCGTGGTGTCCACATCAGTGGTTGCAAAGCTCTCCTTGTCAGCTATTTCCAGTCCTTCATCGCTCTTGCGTCCGAGGGTGATGGCGCATTTCGTGCCACCGATGTCCACTCCCAGAAGAATCCTTTCCATGGTCAGGTCAGTGATTGTTCCCTTACTTGCTGTATTCCTCGATTCCGGCGCGGAGGAATCCTACGAAGCCGTCCACGCTGAGGTCGTAGCCCCTTACTGGCAGGAGCTGCCTTCCGTTGCCGTCGAGGATGACGTAGTTCGGCTGTGCGTTGACATTGAACCTGCTTCTGACGATGTAGGAGTTCTTCCTTCCGAGTTCCTTGATGACCTTTCCGTCCTCGGTGGTGAGGTAGTCTTCCTCATGGAGAGGGGACTTGTCATCGGTGTAAAGTGCCACGATCACATATTCATTCCTGAGGATGCTTTCGACCTTCGGGTCACTCCAGACCCTCTGCTCCATCTCGCGGCAGTTGACGCATCCGAGGCCGGTGATGTCGACGAAGATCGGCTTGCCCTGCTTCCTGGATGCTTCCATGCCCTCCTCGAGGGTGAAGTAGCCTTCGAGGTTGAGAGGAAGCTTGAGGTCGTACTTGCTTCCCGTCTCCCCGGCCTTGGCGGATGAAGGCACTGCCGTCATTCCGTCAGCGTGGTTCCAGACAACGAAGTCCTGGGTCTCGATCGGAGGAAGGTAGCCTGAGAGTGCCTTGAGAGGTGCTCCCCACATTCCAGGGATCATGTAGACGACGAAGCTGAACACTGCGATCGCGAGACCGAGTCTGAGCACGGACACATATTCAAGAGGGGAGTCGTTCTTGAACCTGATCTTGCCGATGAGGTAGAGACCCATCAGGGTGAAGACGACAATCCAGATGGCGAGGTAGATCTCGCGGTCCAGAAGTCCCCAGTGGTAGGTCTGGTCGGCAACGCTCAGGAACTTGAATCCGAGGGCGACTTCGATGAATCCGAGTACGACCTTGACGCTGTTGAGCCATGCTCCGCTCTTCATCTTCTTGAGCAGGGATGGGAACATCGCGAGGATCGTGAATGGAAGTGCGAATGCCACGGAGAATGCGAGCATTGTGACCATCGGGGTCCAGAACTCGCCCTGTGTGGACTTGATCAGGACTGTTCCCACGATCGGGCCTGTGCATGAGAATGAGACAAGCACGAGGGTGAGAGCCATGAAGAAGATTCCTCCGAAGCCCTTGGCTCCTGCCTTGGCGTCAGTCTTGTTCGCAAGGCTTGAAGGGAGCTCGATCTCGAATGCTCCGAAGAAGGAAGCAGCGAAGATCATGAAGACCACGAAGAAGATCAGGTTAGGCAGCCAGTGCGTTGCAAGCCAGTTGAAGATGTCGGCTGTCACTGAGTTTCCTCCGATGATCCATGTGAGTCCGATGATGATGCAGATCGGAATCGTGTAGAGCAGGACGATGAAAAGTCCGTAGATGAAAGCCTTGAACCTTCCTTCGGCTGCGGATGAGGACTGCTTCATGAAGAATGAGATCGTCATCGGGACCATAGGGAACACGCATGGGGTGAGGAGCATGGCGAATCACCAGAGGATCGCCTCGATGATCAGTCCGAGGAGACCGTCGGAACCCTTTTCCGCATCGTTCTCGGCAGGGGCGATTGCAGCTGCGGCTTCGGCAGCTTCATCGATTGTGCCCAGGGTCACCTCGAACTCCTTCTCCTCTGGAGGAGCGCAGTACTGGTCGTTGCATGCAAACCAGTTGATGACACCCTTTACCTTTGCTCCGCTGCCTTCTACCTTGACTTTCTGCGTGAATACGGCCTGGTTGAAGAACACCTTGTGCCCATCGAGCTCCACTGGCTCAGTGACCTGCACGAGGCTTCCATCGATGGCGTAGCCGGCAGGATCGGTGAAGTCCACCGAGACGGGGTTGTCCGGGTTGTCCACTGTGTAGATGTGCCAT
>JAGHSC010000120.1 GCA_018066065.1 Candidatus Cryptobacteroides faecihippi | reverse complement strand
GTTGATTGCGTCGCAGACGAGGTCCTGGTTGAGAGCCTCGAGAAGGGTCTTGCCAGGAAGGATCTCAGATGCCATTGCAGCTGAGTGAGTCATACCTGAGCATCCGAGAGTCTCTACGAGAGCCTCCTCGATGATACCGTCCTTGACATTGAGGGTAAGCTTGCAGCAACCCTGCTGAGGAGCGCACCAGCCGATACCGTGGGTAAGGCCGGAGATGTCCTTGATTACCTTTGCATGCACCCACTTTCCTTCCTCAGGAATAGGAGCATTGGCGTGGTTTGCGCCTTTTGCTACGCAGCACATGTGCTGCACTTCTTGTGTGTAGATCATATTTTCTGAAAAATATAAAGTTATACGTTCTCTTTCATGTTTTCCGCCATCCATGCCTCCAGGATGCCTGCCGCATCGCCTACGGAGCGCTCGCATGGCCTTGTCCTGTAGAATTCATCTGTCCTGACCGAGGGCTCCGGTGCCTGCCATCCCGCTGACTTCAGCGAGAGAAGTTCCCTGCAGGAAATGCTTCCGTTCCTGTCGCGGAACTCAGCGGCAAACTTCTGCACAAGCGCATAGTTCGACGTCCTCTGGCTGTGGACGGATGGGTCGGTGGCAGGGGATAGGAAGCCGGCGATGATCGCCATCGCAGACACTGTCCCGCAAGTCTCGCGCATCCTCGCCATTCCGCCTCCAAGTCCGGAAGAGACCTTCAGCAGGGCATCTGTGTCCAGCCCGGTGACATCCTGAAAGGCGAGCAGGACTGCCTGGCAGCAGTTGTACCCTTGGCGGAAAAGTGCCTTGGCCCTTTCCTCTCTGGAAACTCCCTCAGATGTCATGTTTCTTCACTGGTTGGTTCGTGAATGGTTCAATCCTTCCAAAACATCCACAAATATAGCAAAAAATATTTGTAATATTGCAGGTGAATATCCACTGTTCCAGAGATGAAGATAGATGTTGTCATTCCATGGGTGGACGGGAACGATCCTGTCCTGAAGGCCAAACGCAGGCTCTACGGCGACCCGTCGGCGCTTTCGCGTTCCGATGTCGGTGGGGACACCAGGTACGCCGACCTCGGCGAGATCCACTGGTGCATCCGCTCGATCAACAAGTTCGCCCCGTTCATCAACCGCATCTTCATCGTCACCGATGGGCAGGACCCGCATGTGGAAAGCGCCATCCCCGTGGAGATCGTCGACCATCATTGCATATTCAGTGGCAGGGAAGAGTTCCTTCCTGTCTTCAACTCGACCGCGATCGAGACCCTGATCTGGAACATTCCTTCCCTGAGCGAGCATTTCCTTCTGATGAATGATGACTTCATCATCACCAAGCCTGTCACCGAGGAGGATTTCTTCACCGCTGACGGAAAGGCGGTGTGCTACGGCCGGAGGCGCTCTGCCATCTGGGCCCGCTTCGTGTACGAGCTCTCCGTCCTCAAGCATGGCTACCGCAGGGCGACATTCAAGCGAGCGCTGATCGAAGGCTGCCGCATGGGTGGCATGAAGAACTCGTTCATCTACCTTGTCCACACTCCCAGGCCGCTTTTCAAGTCTGTCTTCCAGGACTATTACAGGATGCACCCGGAGGCCGTCGAGGCCAACATCAGGCAGCGCTTCCGCGCTCTCGGCCGCCATCAGGTACAGGCTCTTCAGTATGCCATCCTGCTAAGGAGGGGAGAGGCTGTGCTCGCAGACCCGTCCGGCAGACTGATGTTCCTCCTGCACTGGAAGGGGGCGGACTATGTAAAGGCAAAGCTCGCCTCCGCCGAAGCGAAAGCGAGCTGCAAGTTTGCTTGTTTCAATTCCCTTGACCAGGCTTCCGAGGATGAGAGGAAGGCAGTGGTCGAGTGGGTGGAAAGGACTCTGGCCTAATCCTTCGGAAGCTTCAGAAGGTCTCCGTACATCCTGTCTGTGCTCTCCAGGATGACCTTGTCGTACCCGCTTCCCGGGTAGAAGGTCAGCTCGCTGAAGTAGACGTGTCCCTTGATGATGTAGAGGTCGACCCTCACGCATGGGAATCCCTTGCTGAGCTTCTCTGCAAGCTCCCAAGCCTTGTCGATCCCTTCGGGCTTCGGCAGGGTGAATCCTTCCGGAAGGTTGATGGAGTGCTTGTCGTAGCGGTAGTAGTTCCAGTCCCTGTCGAAGTAGTGGAAGCGCACGGCTGTGCTCCTGTCCTTGCAGACCATGACGTCGTGCGGGACTCCGTCGAAGCAGAGGAACTTGTAGTCGGCAGGCGGCTGGGTGCCGCCATCTTCCTCCAGGAAGACTTCGGCGAGGATCCTCGGCCTGATGTTCTTGTACGGCCATTCGCGGTACTCGATGTAGGCATTCTTGCGAAGCCCGTGCCTGAGCTTTCTCCTGGCCTTCTTCCTGTCGAATGTGGCCTTGTCCGTGCAGATCACGACACTTCTGTTGCCGCTGCCGTTCGTGGCCTTCAGGACAAACTTGTCCGGAAGCGAGTCGAAGTCGATCTCGTCGAACGAGTCCCAGATCCCCAGGGTCGGGACAATGTGCTCCTGGCCGATGATCGCTGCGGCGTAGTCCTTGGCGGAAGCCTTGTCCACGATGGATGTGTAGATGTCCTTCCTGTCGTGGAGCTTGAGCCACTGCAGCTTCTCGTTGAGGGTCCTGGGGTTGTCCAGGTCGAGCCTGCGGTGCATCATCTTACGGAACTGCATCTTCAGATACAGCTCGTCCGGCACCCAGCGCAGCATTGACCTTATCAGAGACATGCCCTAGGCCTGATTCTTCTTTTCCTCGATCTTTTCCTTGGCCTTTTCGATTGCTTCCTTGGCCTCTTCCTTGAGTTCGGCAGCCTTCTCGGTTGCAGCAGCATAGACGTCTGACTCCTTTACCTTGGCGGCAATCTCGTCTGCCTTTGCGGTGGCCTTGTCGGCGAATTCCTTAGCCTTGGCGAATGCCTCGGACTCCTTTGCCTTCTCTGCAAGTTCCTCAGCCTTTGCCTTAGCCTGCATGGCTGCATACTGGATCTGCTCCTTGATCGTGACCTTGCCGTCTCCGTTGAGGTCGGCAGGATTGGTCTTGTTTTCCTCGCACATGGTGAATTGACTTTTATGTGTTGTTAAATGTGTTCAACTTCAGCCTGGAGCTCGACTCCGAACCTTTCCATGACTGTGTCGCGTATGGTCGCCTCCAGTTCCAGAACTTCCCTTGCCGTGGCCTTCCCAGTCTTGTTCACGAGCACAAGAGGCTGGTTCTCAAAGACTGCCGCTCCGCCATTCTCCATTCCCTTCAGCCCGCACCTGTCGATCAGCCATGCAGCGTGGATCCTCACCCCTCCGGGAATATTCACATGCGGGACTTCTGCCTCGGCTCCGTTCTCCCTTCGCTCCAGCTCCTCGATCTCCCTGAACTTCTCGTCCGTGACGACAGGGTTCATGAAGAAGCTTCCTGCATTTCCCATCACCTTCGGGTCCGGGTACTTTTCCGCCCTGATGGAGTTGATGACCTTGCGGACGTCATTCGGGGCGAAGATGGTCTTGCTTCCGACCAGCTCGCGGAGGTTGCCGTAGTCCAGCCTCGGGGACTTCTCCCTGGTCAGCTTGAACAGCACGCTTGTGACGATGTAGCGTCCCTCGCTGTCGTGACTCTTGAAATAGGAGTCCCTGTAGCCGTACATGCAGTCCTTCTTCTCGAAGGTCACCATCTTCCTTTCCTTGCAGTCGAAGCAGTTGACCCTCACGATGATGTCCGAGACCTCGACTCCGTACGCTCCGATGTTCTGCACGGCCGCGGCTCCGACATCGCCCGGAATCCTGGAGAGGTTCTCGGCTCCCCACAGACGCAGCGAGCATGACCAGTCCACGAAGCTGTCGAACGGAACTCCCGCCCCAGCCTCGACCAGGACATCGTCGTCGTGAGAGGCTATCTCCCTGAGGAACCTGATCCTTGAATGCAGGAGAGTGCCCGGAAAGTCCTTTGTGATAAGGAGATTGCTTCCCGCACCGATGCTTCTCACCGGCTTCGGGAGGAACGTGAAGTCAATGTGGAATATGTCATCTACCGTGTCATACTCCACAAAGGCTGCACACCTGGCCTTCATGCGGAAGGTGTTGTGCATCCTGAGATCCTTGGCTTCTTCTCTCGTTATCATCCTCTGTTTGTCCGTCTGTCTACAAAGTTAGTGTTTTTGTCTTAAGATTATTCACATGCTTTGAGTATATTTGCGATGTTTTTTAAGAAAGACAGCACATGAGAACCACCGAGCAGAATTCTCTCTATCCGGATCTGGACAAGATGTCCACCTCTGAATTGCTTCATGGAATGAACACCGAGGACCGCAAGGTACCCGAGGCTATAAATGGCGTAATCCCTGTCATCCAGAAGGTTGTCGACGCAGTCGTCGAAAGGATGAAGAGGGGAGGAAGGGTGTTCTATCTCGGAGCCGGCACCAGCGGCAGGCTTGGAGTCGTCGATGCATCGGAGATTCCTCCGACCTACGGAGTCTTCGACAAGTTCATCGGACTGATCGCCGGCGGCGACGGTGCGATCCGCACTGCGGTCGAAGGCGCCGAGGATGATCCGGAGCAGGGATGGAAGGACATGCTTCCGTTCAGTCCGACGGCTGATGACTGTGTCATCGGCATCGCTGCCTCGGGTACGACTCCTTATGTGATCGGTGCGATCCGTACTGCCCGCGAGAATGGACTCTTCACTTCATGCGTCACTTGCAATGAGGGATCGCCGATGGCTGAGGCTTCGGAAATTCCGATCGAGGTTGTCGTGGGCCCGGAGTTCGTGACCGGAAGTACCAGGATGAAGGCCGGAACGGCAGAGAAGCTTGTCCTGAACATGATCTCGACTTCTGCAATGATCCTTCTTGGCCATGTCAAGGGCTGCAAGATGGTCGACATGCATCTGAGCAACAGCAAGCTGGTCGACAGGGGAACCAGGATGGTGATGGAAGCAACCGGCATCGAGGACTACGACTTCGCCAGGTCTCTCCTTCTGGAGCATGGCCAGGTCCGTGCAGCGGTCGATGCCTACAACAGCGGAAAGTGATGAAGATAATTGTTGAAAGCGGCGCCACCAAGAGCGACTGGCGCCTTGTCGAGGACGGAAGCCAGACTGGCCAGTTCCTCCTTTCGGGAATGAATGTTTCATCCATGTCCCTGGAGTCTGTCCTCCAGACCATCTCTGAAGGAATATCCAAGGCAGGATGCTCCCGCCTCGAAGGATTCTATCTCTATGCGGCCGGAGTGGTGACCGATGAGATACGCTCGGCCGTCGTCAGCCATGTCAGGTCTCTTGTGGATGTCGATGATGTCGATTTCCAGAATGACATGCTTGCTGCCGCGAGGGCAGCCTGCGGTCATGGCAAGGGCATCGTCGCCATTCTCGGCACAGGCTCGAACAGCTGCTTCTACGATGGGACCGGCATCAGCCAGAATGTCTATGCCGGTGGTTTCATCCTGGGCGACGAGGGTGCAGGATCTGCCCTCGGCAAGCTCTTCCTCGCCGACTATCTCAAGGGTGAGGTCCCGGAGCAACTCAAGATCGATTTCGAGTCCAGCTTCGCACACACCTATCCGGAGATCGTGGCAAATGTCTACAAGTCTGCGAGCCCTGCAGGCTACCTGGGCACGATCGCTCCGTTCGTGGCTTCGCACTACTATGATGTCCCTTATGCCAAGGAATTGGTGGACAGGAACTTCTGCAACTTCATCAGGCGTTCGCTGATGAAGTACGACTACCAGTCCTATCC
>JAGHSC010000278.1 GCA_018066065.1 Candidatus Cryptobacteroides faecihippi | reverse complement strand
CTTCCCATTCCGAACAGAGAAGTTAAGCTCACCCGCGCCGATGGTACTGACATACCAGTTGGGAGAGTAGGTCGCCGCCGTTTTTCGGGGTCCCCGGACATCATTCGATGTCTGGGGATCTTTTTTTGTTTACCTGTCTGTCCTATTTCAGTATTATTTATTAACTTGCGACAAATATTTTCATTAAATGCGAAAGTTTTTCTTCGCGATTGCCGCGCTGACCATCCTTGCTTCATGCTCTCGGACCACACTTCCTTACCAGGACTCGTCCAAGCCCGTTGACGTACGTGTACGTGACTTGGTTTCCCGAATGACTCTCGAGGAGAAGATCGGACAACTTCTCTGCCCGCTCGGATGGCCGATGTACGAAAAGACTTCTGATTCAACAGTCTCTGTCTCCAGTGACTATGAGAAGTTCATCATGGAATCTCATGGCGGAATGCTTTGGGCCGTCTTCCGCGCTGATCCTTGGACCAGGAAGACAATCGAGAATGGACTCAATCCAGTTCTTGCTGCAAAAGCCTATAATGAGCTTCAGAAGTTTGCAATAGAGAACAGCCGGCTTGGTATTCCAATTATCTTTGCCGAAGAAGCTCCTCACGGTCACATGGCCATCGGAACTACGGTCTTTCCTACCAGCATTGGCCTGGCATCCACCTGGTCTAGATACACCGTCGAGGAAGTCGGCCATGCAATTGCCGCTGAGCTCCGCGCTCAGGGTGGTCATATTTCCTACGGACCTGTCATCGATCTTTCCCGTGAACCTCGCTGGTCGAGGGTCGAGGAAACCTACGGTGAAGATGTCTACCTCACATCTCAGATGGCTTCCGGGATGATAAAGGGTACTTCCCCAAAGGCTAATGGCTGGGACAAGGGTGTGATTTCTACCTTGAAGCACTTTGTTGCCTATGGTATCCCTGAGGGCGGCCACAACGGTAATCCTTCAACTGTCGGGGAGCGAGACCTTCTCGAGAATTTCCTTCCGACGTTCAAGTCTGCCATCGATGCGGGTGCGCTTTCAGTCATGACTTCCTACAACACCATCGACGGAATTCCGACTACTGCAAACCATCACCTTCTGACAGAAGTACTTAAGGATGAATGGAATTTTGACGGTTTTGTCGTTTCCGACCTCTACAGTGTGGATGGGATCTGTGGAAGCCACAACATTGCCAAAGATGCCAGGGAAGCCGGCGAGATGGCTCTCAAGGCAGGTCTCGATGTCGATCTGGGTGCAAACTGCTTTGCACTCCTCGACTCCAGCGTGGCTGAAGGCCGCGTCAGCGAGAAGATGATAGACAAGGCTGTTTCCAGAGTCCTGAGGATCAAGTTCGAGCTTGGATTGTTCGACAACCCTTACATCGATCCGGACAAGGCCACCGCGGTCAGGAGTCCTGAACACGTCTCCGTTGCTCGGAAGGCTGCTCAGGAAAGCATTACACTCCTTGAGAACAACGGAATCCTTCCACTTTCCAAGGACTTGAAGGTGGCTGTCATCGGCCCGAATGCCGACAATGTCTACAACCAGCTTGGCGACTACACTGCCCCTCAGGACGAAGGTAATGTCAAGACCATCCTGGATGGCATCAGGGCCAAGATCGGATCTGAAAACGTCACTTATGTCAAGGGATGTGCGATCAGAGACTGCTCCAGCGACGGCATTGCCAGGGCAAAGGCGGCTGCGAAGGCTGCCGACGTGGCTGTCGTGGTCGTTGGTGGATCCAGCGCCAGGGACTTCAAGACCAAGTACATAGAGACGGGAGCCGCCGTCGTCGACAACGAGACGGTCGGAGACATCGAGGCGGGAGAAGGCTCGGACAGAGCCACGCTTGATCTCCTGGGCCTTCAGGAAAGCCTTCTGAGAGCTGTCCGCGAGGCTGGCAAGCCGATGGTCGTCGTCTACGTTGAAGGCCGTCCTCTGGACAAGCGTTGGGCCAAGGAATGTGCCGATGCCCTTCTGACTGCATGGTATCCAGGTCAGGAAGGCGGAAATGCCGTTGCTGATGTCCTTTTCGGAGACTATAACCCTGCCGGAAGGCTTCCTGTCAGCGTCCCTGTCACCGTCGGCCAGATCCCTGTCAACTACAACAAGAAATTCCCGTACGGCCACGACTACGTCGAGATGCAGGCCGCACCTCTTTACCCGTTCGGCTACGGACTGAGCTACACCGCATTTGAATATTCAGACATCGACATCAGCCGCACTGGGGCAGCCTCGGCAAAGGTTTCAGTCACTGTCCGCAATGTCGGGAAGATGGATGGTGATGAGGTTGTTCAGCTTTATGTGACTGACCTTCAGGCAAGTACTGCAAGGCCAAGGAAGCAGCTCCGAGGCTTCGAGAGGGTGCGCATCGCTGCCGGTGAAAGCGTCAGAGTCGACTTTGAACTCGATGAGGATGCCTTCTCTCTCTACAATCCTGAGATGAAGAAAGTCGTCGAGCCGGGAGAGTTCAGGATCATGGTCGGAGCCTCGTCTGAAGACATCCGTCAGGAAGGTATACTAGTTTTGTAAATAAAGGAAAATCAGATAGATATGACCTCTTTGATTGCCGCTTTGGTCGCTGTCGCGACGGCGTTCAACCCATGTGATCATGTGGATGCATTCGTAGGCACCACCAATTTCGGAGCCACCAACCCGGGAGCAGTCTGCCCTAATGGAATGATGTCGGTCTCGCCCTTCAATGTGATGGGATCCGATTCCAATGTCTATGACAAGGACAGTCGCTGGTGGAGCACTCCTTACTGCTTCGAGAACAGCTTCTTCACGGGCTATTCCCACGTCAATCTCAGCGGCGTCGGATGTCCCGAGGCGGGCTCCCTGCTGACCATGGCAACGAGCGGTGCGCTTGAAGTCGACTACCACATCTACGGCTCGTCCTACACAGACGAGAAGGCCAGTCCGGGCTACTACAGCAATCGACTTTCGTCCTACGATATCCTGACCGAAGTCTCGACGACAACGCGTTCATCCATAGAGAGATACACCTTCCATGAAGGCCAGGCCAACATCCTCCTCAACCTGGGTGAGGGCCTCAGTAACGAGACCGGTGCCTGGGTGCGCAGGATCAGCGACACGGAGATCGAAGGATGCCGTCTCCTTGGTACTTTCTGTTACAATCCAAAAGCTGTCTTCCCGCTTTATTTCGTCATGCGCGTCAGCAAGGCTCCGAAGTCCTCGGGCTTCTGGAAGAAGCAGAGGAAGATGGAAGGAGTCGAGGCCGACTGGACCCCTGACAACGGAAAGTACAAGATCTACGACACCTATGGGCGCGAGATGGGCGGAGACGACATCGGCTACTGGTTCACCTTCGACGCGGCTGAAGGTGAGCAGATCATGGTCCAGATGGGAGTCTCGTTCGTCAGCACCGCCAATGCTCGCGAGAACCTCGAGGCAGAGCAGAGTGGGTTCGACTTCGAAAAGGTGCGTTCCGAAGCTTCTGCCAGGTGGTCTGAGGACCTCTCCAGGATTACTGTGGAAGGCGGGTCTGAAAGAGATCTGAGAGTGTTCTACACTGCTCTCTATCATGCACTTATCCATCCGAACATCCTCAATGACGTCAATGGCGAGTACCCATGCGCGATGGGTCCCGGCATCGGAAAGGTTGAGCCCGGAACGAACCGCTACACGGTCTTCTCGCTTTGGGACACCTACCGCAATCTCCACCAGCTCATGACCCTTGTCTTCCCGGAAAGGCAGGTCGACATGGTCCGTTCCATGATTGGAATATCCAAGGACTGGGGCTGGATGCCTAAGTGGGAGCTTTTCGGCCAGGAAACCTTCACCATGGAAGGCGACCCGGCAATCCCCGTGATTGCAGGCACCTACCTCAAGGGCATCCGCGACTTCGACATCGAGGCTGCGATGGCCGCCTTCAGAAAGAGCGCGGAGACGCCTGGCGCGCAGAACAGGATGCGTCCTGACAACGACCCTTACATCGAGCGTGGCTACATCCCGCTTGGCTTCTTCGCAGGAGACCTCTCCGGCGACAATTCAGTCTCCCACGCACTTGAATATTACGTTGCAGACAATGCTCTCTCGCTTCTGTGCCATGAGCTTGGCGATGAGGAAGGCAGCAAGCTGTACCGCCAGCGCTCCCTCGGCTACAGGAACTACTATGACACCGAGTTCGGCACGCTCAGGCCGAGGAACATGGACGGATCGTTCTATACTCCTTTCAATCCGAACCAGGGTGTGAACTTCGAGACTGCACCTGGATTCCATGAAGGAACATCGTGGAACTACACCTTCTACGTCCCTCACGACATCGAGGGGCTGGCTTCCCTGATGGGAGGGCGCAAGGCCTTCGTCAGCAAGCTGGTGAAGGTGTTCGAGGAAGGACTTTTCGACCCTGCCAACGAGCCGGACATCGCCTATCCTTACCTCTTCAGCTATTTCAAGGGAGAGGAATGGCGTACCCAGAAATACGTCCAGAAGATTCTTTCAGAGTATTTCCGCCCGGAGCCTGACGGCATCCCGGGCAACGATGACACGGGAACAATGTCCGCATGGGCTGTCTTCTCGATGATCGGATTCTATCCGGACTGTCCTGGCTCTCCTTGCTACACCCTGACCGCTCCTTCCTTTGACCGCGTCTGCATCAAGGTCGATCCGTCCCTGTGCGGAGGCAACGATACCCTTGTGCTGACCAAGGAAGGGAAGTGTTCCGGTGATTATCAGAAAATTAAGTCGGTAAAGCTTGGCGGAAGGTCCGCTTCCTCATTCAGAGTCAGCCATGAGGACCTGGTCAAGGCCGGCGAAGTTAGATTCAAAGTGTATTGATCCAAATGGAAGGAATGAAGGATTATGAGACCAGGTTGGTCGAGAGGCTTCTGGAGCTCTGCGGCCAGAGGGGACTTCTGGACGGCATGCTGCTGAACAGCCCCGACATCACGGTGAAGTGGGAGACCCTTTCTGCTGAATATGCGGGGGATGCCGTCCGTGAGTTCAATGGCTACCCTGAGGTGGTGCTTGCCTGGTCAGCCTACATCGGGATGGCCGTTGCCTGCTGGTGGGACAAGGACTGGATCCGCTACAAGGACCAGGGCTATGACCGCCTGGTGGGGGAGCGTGGTTTCGATGATCTGGATGAGCATGTCACGAGGGACATCCTGAAGATCCCGCTGGCTTCCGATGCCGCCCGCAAGCTTGCTTCGGACTTGGCTTTCCTCGCCGGTGGCGCATATTCGTTCATGCTGCACCAGGGAGTTGACTATCAGAGTGTTGAAGCTTTCAATGTGTTCCGTGAGACCTTGTCTGCGATGTACCGCGTCGGGGCTGCCATCGAGCTGAAGAGACTTGGCTACAAGATGGAACTCATGTAGTCTTCCTGTTCGCCTTTTCGTAGTCCCTGCACCAGTCCTGGAGAGGACATGTCCCGCATGCGGGCTTTCTTGCCGTGCAGACGTATCTGCCGTGCAGGATGAGCCAGTGGTGTGCCTTTGGCCTTAGCTCCGGGGGAATATGCGCTTCGAGATCCTTTTCCACTGCCTCGACCGTCTTCCCGTCGGAGAGACCGAGCCTGTGGGAGACTCTGAAGACGTGCGTGTCTACGGCGATCACTGGCTTGTCGTAGACGACCGAGGCAATCACGTTCGCTGTCTTGCGTCCCACTCCCGGGAGGGTCATCAGGGCATCGATGTCCGATGGGACTTCGCTTCCGAAATCCGAGACCAGCTTCCTTGCCATCTCGATGATGTGGCTTGCCTTGCTGTTGGGGTAGGAGATGCTCTTGACGAACGGGAACACTTCCTCGAAGCTTGAGGCTGCGAGGCTTTCCGGATCGGGGAACCTGCGGAAAAGCTCCGGCGTCACCATGTTGACTCTCCTGTCGGTGCATTGTGCACTGAGAATCACTGCGATGAGGAGGTGGAACGTGGAATCGTAGTGCAGCTCGGTCTGCGGCATCGGCTGGTTCTTCTCGAACCATCCGAGAATGGCGGGATATCTTGACTTGCGGAGCATGGCTCTAGATGGTCAGGGCAAGGTCGATCACCTCGTCGCTGACATTCTCGTCGCATCTTTCGTCCTTGCAGACAAAGACTCTTCCTGGGTACTTCTCGAAGATGTTCCTGTTGTGGGTCACCATGACGATGGCTGTACCTTCCTCCTTGTTGATTCCGGTCAGGAGCTTGAGGATGCCGTCGGCGGTCTCGTTGTCGAGGTTGCCGGTCGGCTCGTCGGCGATGATCAGCTGC
>JAGHSC010000022.1 GCA_018066065.1 Candidatus Cryptobacteroides faecihippi | reverse complement strand
GCTTGATGACGCCTACGAAGACTGCTTTTTCTATTATCTGAATGTCAGGCATCTGTCTGGTTGGAAAAAGGCCATCCGATTGGGGACGGCCTTTGAATATTCATTGAATCAGTTACTTCCCTTACTTGAGCTGGGAGATAACAGGGAAGGTGTAGGTAACTTTTACAGCGCGGTCACGCTGCTTTCCTGGCTTCCACTTTGGAGAAGAGGAAACGACTCTGACAGCCTCCTTGTCAAGTGATGCATCGACACCACGGATGACCTTTACATTGGAAACTGAACCATCGGCGTTAACGGTGAACTGGAGGGTAACACGACCCTGGACACCATTCTCCTTTGCGATTTCAGGATAGACAAGTCTTTGGTTGACCCACTTTGAGAACTCATTTGCGTCGCCACCTTGGAATGAAGGCTTCTCCTCAACGAGCTGGAAAGGAATTGCTTCCTCTTCCACAACCTCTTCCTGAACTTCCTCAACGTAGTCCATGATCTCGACACCAAGGTTGGCATCGTCCTCAAGACTCATGAAGTTGTCATCAACCTTGATGTCGTCCTCAACGATGTCGATCTGGTCTGAGAGTACAGGGATCTTAGGCTGATCTGGTGGTGGTGGAGGGGTTTCCTGAGTAATAGGAACCATGTCCTCTACTTCAACAACCTGCTCCTGATCGAAAAGATCAGCTACCTTCTTTTCCCTTGAACCCATTGAGAAGGCTCCGAAGACAAGAAGGAGAGCAACCACGAGACCAATCTCTGTGAAGAGCAATCTTCTGTTTTCAAGATTAGCTTTTGGTGTTTTCTTGATTTCCATAATCTATTCTGAATTTTTTACAATTCGTTTTATGTGGAGACAACTAGGCGCAATCACCCAATTATCGATTCAAAGGTATAAATAATAATTATCATTTCAAATATTTTGGATTAATAGTTGTAGATTTGTGGAAATTATTCACGCTATGGTCAGGTATTTCTGTGAAGACATAAAGTTTTCGTTCAAGGATAAGCTTGCCAACAACAGATGGCTCAAGACTGTTGCCGGCAGTGAGATGAAGAAACTTGGAGATGTCAACATCATCTTCTGTTCCGACAACTACATCCTTGATGTCAACATTAGATTTCTCCAGCACGACTATTTCACAGACATCATCACCTTTGACTACTGCGAGGGGAGAACTCTTTCAGGAGATCTCTTCATCAGTGTCGACAGTGTCCGTGAAAATGCAGTCGAGTTCGGTACCGAGTTTGATGAAGAACTTCACAGAGTGATCGTCCATGGTCTTCTCCATCTCATCGGCTATGATGACCACACCGAAGAAGACCAGAAGACCATGAGGGCAAAAGAGAATTATTATCTTTCGATGAGGGCATCGATCTGAGTTTCCGCCTGAATTATGTTTGATCGTTATGATGTCATCGTGGTCGGGGGAGGCCATGCCGGTTGTGAGGCCGCATTGGCTGCAGCAAACCTCGGTTCCAAGGTACTTCTGATTAATGCAGACCTGGCGAGCTTTGCCAGGATGTCCTGCAATCCAGCCATCGGTGGAATTGCCAAGGGACAGATAGTCAGAGAGATAGATGCTCTTGGAGGAATGATGGGACTGGTGACTGACCACTCCACTCTCCAGTTCAGGATGCTTAACAGGTCCAAGGGTCCGGCCATGTGGAGTCCTCGTGCACAGTGTGATAAAACCGTCTTTTCTGCGTACTGGCGAAAAATTCTCGAAACTAATTGTAAATTAGATATTTACGCAGATTTTGCGACTTCTTTTCTCTTTGAGAATTCAAAAATCTGCGGAGTCCGTACAAACACCGGGGCTATTTTTAAATCTCAGACGGTTATCCTGACCACCGGAACCTTTTTGAACGGACGTCTCTTCATCGGTCGCACTGCTTTTCCAGGTGGAAGGATCGGCGAGCTTTCTTCCTATGGTCTGACCGAGCAGCTTACAAGTCTCGGCATCACGACCGGCAGGATGAAGACCGGAACACCTCCGAGGATCGACATTTCCTCGGTCGACACTTCAGCCCTTCCTCCTCAGATCGGCGATGAATCTCCTGAAAGATTCTCATTCCTCGAAGTTCCTTCTTCCATCCAGGGAAAGAATAATCAGATGCCATGCTTCATTGTCCACACCAATGAGCAGGTCCATGAAACTCTGAGGTCCGGCTTCAAGGATTCTCCGATGTTCACCGGAATGATCTCCGGCAGGGGACCGCGATACTGTCCGAGCATCGAGGACAAGCTTCGAGTCTTTGCCGACAAGGATTCCCACCAACTCTTCCTTGAACCTGAGGGAAGGGACACCAACGAGTACTATCTCCAGGGATTCTCATCCTCTCTTCCACTCGAGGTCCAGATGGCTGCACTTCATCAGATCAAGGGTCTTGAGAATGCCAAGATCTTCAAGCCAGCCTATGCTGTCGAATATGATTACTTCGACCCGACTCAACTCAAGTCGACCTTGGAATCAAGGGCTGTCGAAGGTCTGTTCATGGCAGGTCAAGTCAATGGAACCACCGGTTATGAAGAGGCAGGAGCTCAGGGTCTGATTGCCGGAATCAATGCAGCTCTCAAGGTTCAGGAAAAGGATCCTTTCATCCTCAGGAGAGATGAAGCCTACATAGGTGTCCTGATTGATGATCTTGTCACGAAGGGAGTGGATGAGCCTTACAGGATGTTCACATCGCGAGCTGAATACAGGATTCTCCTGAGGCAGGACAATGCTGATCTCAGGTTGACCGGCAAGTCTCATGAGATTGGACTTGCTTCCGATGAGAGATATGAGACAATGCTTCGAAAGTATGAGGCTGCCGACAAGCTGAATTCCCTTTGCAATGAAGTAAACTTGAAGTCGAAGACAGTTAATGACTATCTTTCATCATGCGGTTCCGCTCCTTTGGCTGAATCAAAGAAAGTCGTTGACATTGCCTCAAGACCTGAGGTTTCCCTCGCTTCCTTGATTGATTTTGTTCCACGTGGAACATTTGAAAAGTATTCGCTGGAACTACCGGAAGGGGAGGATCTGCTCAGTGTCCAGCGCAGGAAGGATATCATCGATTCAGTTGAGATCGGAATCAAGTACAAGGGCTACATAGAAAGGGAAAAGGCCATTGCCGACAAGATTTCCAGGCTTGAGAATCTCATCATTCCTGACAGCTTTGATTTCGAGAAAGTGACCGGATTGACCATTGAGTGTCGTCAGAAGCTTAAAAAATACAAGCCTGCGACAATCGCGCAGGCTTCAAGAATCTCAGGAGTTTCTCCTTCTGATATTTCTGTACTTCTGGTCTATTTCGGAAGATAGCAATCAGTCCTACATCATCTGGAGAGCGGACTTGATGATCTGCTCGACCTTTGCATCCGGCTTTGCCTTGAGCACAGCCTGGACTGCTTTCGTGACTGCCTGCTTTGTGAATCCAAGCATGATGAGTGCCCTTGTGGCCTCCTCTACAACCTCGCTTCTTGCAGCTCCTCCGAACAGTTCCGAAGAATCCGTTCCTTCTCCCTTGACGATCTTGTCCTTGAGCTCGAGTACCATTCTCTGTGCGCTCTTGAGTCCGATGCCTTTCACGCTCTTGATCCTTGCGACATCCTCAGAAAGGATTGCCTGTCTGATTTCCTCTGATGAAAGTGAGGAAAGCATCATCCTGGCAGAATTGACTCCGATTCCAGAGACACTGATGAGAAGCTCGAAAAGCTCTCTCTCATCCTTCGTGGCGAATCCATAGTACAGCTCGATGTCTTCACGCTCTCTCATGTAGTGATAGATGAAGATCACGGCTTCCTTCTTGTTCTCCAGTCTCTGGTAGGTCTGGAGTGAGATCAGGATCCTGAAGCCGATGCCGTTGTTTTCGAGAATCAGCTCCGCGGGGGAGAGTTCTGCAATGCTTCCTTTGATGTAGTCTATCATTCTCTTTTCGATATCTGTTCACCTCAAAGGTAAGAATTATCTTTCTCTAAAAGAATATTTGTTAATTTTGCATTTCAGACTTTCATCAAAGATGAACATAGAAGAACTCAGAAGATTGTTCCCGGCCCTCGAGGCGAGGGTGTATGGCAAGCCGCTTGTCTATCTTGACAATGCGGCAACCTCTCAGCGCCCTGAATCCGTCTTGCGCAAGGTGCAGGAACTGTCAGTCTCCGCCAATGCCAACATCCACCGTGCGGTCCACAAGCTCGCGACCGCCGCGACCGATGAATATGAGAGCACGCGTGACGCAGTGCGTGAGTTCATCAATGCATCCTGCAGGGAAGAGATAGTCTTTACTTCCGGTACCACAGGATCGATCAACCTTGTCGCTTTCTCCTTCGGCGAAACCTTCGTCGAAGAAGGAGACGAGATCATCGTTTCACGGGCCGAGCATCATTCGAACATCGTTCCATGGCAGATGATGTGCCAGAGAAGGAAGGCTGTTCTGAAGGTTCTTGAGGTCGACGATGAAGGTCACCTGGATGTTGATTCGCTTGAAAGCCTCATCACTTCCCGCACCAAGCTTGTCGCAGTGACCCACACTTCCAACGTACTTGGAATCGTCAATCCTGTGAAGAAGATTGTAAATACCTGTCACTCAAAGGGTTGTCCTGTTCTTCTGGACGGTGCGCAGGGTATTGTGCATTCGATTGTCGATGTTCAGGACATTGATTGTGACTTCTACGCTTTCTCCGGGCACAAGCTTTATGCTGCGACCGGGACAGGTGTCCTTTACGGAAAGAGGAAATGGCTCGAAGCCATGGTTCCGTACATGGGTGGAGGAGAGATGATAGCCACGGTCAACTTTGATGGTACAACGTATGCTCCACTTCCTGAGAAGTTCGAGGCTGGAACCCAGAACTTCAATTCGGTTCCATCCCTGAAACCTGCGATCGAGGTTGTCAGAATGATGAATGACAGTGATCTGATCGCTTACCACAAGGATGTATGTACTTTTGTACATGAAGCCCTTTCCAGCGATCCTAGAGTACATCTTTTCGGAGTTCCACGTGGAACAGAGCACAAGACAGGCATTTTCTCATTCTGTGTGGAAGGTGCTCATCATGAGGATCTTGCATTGATCCTTGACAAGATGGGTGTTGCAGTTCGTTCCGGACAGATGTGCGCGGAACCTTTGATGGACAGATTCGGAGTGACCGGAATGCTGAGGGCGTCCTTCGCTCCTTACAACACGCTTGAAGAAGCTGAGCATTTCATCAAGTCCCTTGACAGGGCTGTGGGAATGCTTGTTTAAAACATAGATTTGAAATGGACAGCATAGAGGAAGCTAAGGCAGCAGTCATCGATGAGTTTTCGATGTTCGATGAGTGGCTGGACAAGTATGAACTGCTGATAGAAAAGGGAAAGAACCTCGATTCATATCCAGAGGAAGCCAAGACAGAGGACAGGCTCATCAAGGGTTGTCAGTCCAGGGTGTGGCTCGACTGGAAGCTCGAGGATGGCAGGCTGTCGTTCAGTGCCGACAGTGACGCCATCATCACCAAGGGAATCATCTCGCTTCTCATCGAGGTGTATTCCGGAAGGACTCCTGCAGAGATCTCTGGCGATGACTTCGGGTTCATCGAGGAAATTGGACTCAAGGAGAATCTTTCTCCGACAAGGGCAAACGGTCTTGTCTCAATGATCGAGAGGATCAGGACTATCGCTGAGGAAAACAGCTGAAACGGAAGAAAACAGATTGAAATGAGCATATTCAGTAACAAGAAGGAAGAAGAGAAGGTGGACGATGGTGTCCTTACTGCGGAGGAAGTGAAGGAACTTGCTCCTTTGTACGACAATGTCATCCTTGCTCTCAAGCAGGTCTACGATCCTGAGATTCCGGTCAACATCTATGACCTGGGTCTGATCTATGAGCTTGTGATCGACAGGAAGCACGTGGTGAACATCCAGATGACGTTCACTGCTCCGAACTGTCCGATGGCTGACGAGGTGATCGAGGATGTGAAGACCAATGTCCTGGATGTTCCCGGCATCAAGGGATGCAATGTGGACCTTGTCTTCGATCCTGTCTGGGATCAGAGCATGCTTTCCGAGGAGGCCAGGCTTGAACTTGGTCTGGATGATGTGGACACGGTTTCGGGTGGAAGAGTCGATCCGGGCAATGGTCCTGACTATTCAAAGGAACCTAATTCATAGCTTGAGATGGCTTTCGTCAGCATATATTTTTCCCTTGGCAGCAATCTTGGCGACCGTGAGAGGAACATCTCCGAGGCGCTCAGGATGATGGATGATGCTTTTGAAGGACACTATCAGTCGCTTTCCAGGCTGATCGAGACGAAGCCTATGGGATTTGCCGGGGGAAAGTTCCTTAATGCCGTGGTCCTCTACAGGACTTTCAGGCCTGATGGTTCAGCCGAGGATGCTGCGCTTGAGGTGCTGAGAAAGGTAAAGGAGATCGAGGAAAGGATGGGGAGGAAGGATCCTCCTGAATTCGATGGAAAGGGAAACAGGATCTACCATTCGAGGATAATCGACATCGATATTCTTTTCTATGGTGCTGAACGAATTGATTGTGAGAAGCTTACAATTCCTCACAAGGGAATTGAAGAGCGTCCTTTCGTGATGATTCCGTTGCTTGAGATTGCGAAACCTAGCCTCAGGAGCGCGTTTCCGGAGTATTTTTAAACCACAACATAGCCATGAAACTGAAAATGATGCTTGTCATCCTCGCCGTAATGCTGTCCTTCAACAGCCTTGAGGCGAGGCATACTTTGTTCAGGAACGGGAAGAGCAGCTACACAATCGTGCTTCCTTCAGATCCTTCTGCTTCTGAAAGGACGGCTGCGAGGGAACTTCAGGAGTACATCAGACAGATCGGTGGTGCTGAGATTCCGGTAGCATCAATCGACAGCATCCGTTCTGGACTTTTCAGCAGGAAGACCAGGATCTACGTCGGATGGAACGAGAGGACCGGTGTGCAGCAGCCAGCTGCGGATGATGAGGGATTCACCGTGAGTGGGAAGGGTCCTTCGATCTTCATCTATGGTGGAAAGGATCGTGGTACGATGTACGGAGTTTATTCTTTCCTCGAGAAGGAGTTCGGTGTCAGGTGGTACACTCCTGAATGCACCGTGGTTCCACAGACCTCGAGGTACAGCTACTCGAAGTTTGAATATTCAGAGGCGCCGGCCTTGAAGTACCGTTTCGTGCAGTACAACAATGCTAACCGCGACGAGGCCTGGATGGCTCACAACAGGAACAATTCCGCGTGGACGGTTGCTGACAATGAGTTTGGAGGCATCTCTGCCTACTGGAGTGCGCACACTTTCGGCTATTTCGTGCCTGCGGACAAGTATTTCAAGGAGCATCCTGAGTACTTCAGCGTGAAGGATGGGAAGAGGATCCCGAACGGACAGCTTTGCCTGACGAATCCTGATGTGCTGGAGATCTGCAAGGAAGGGATGAAGAAGGTGATCTCCGAGAATCCTCTCTACTGGGTCTACAGCCTCAGCCAGAACGACAACATGCTTCCTTGCGAGTGCGATGAGTGCAAGGCTCTCGAGGAAAGGTACGGTGGTCATTCCGGTGCAATGCTCTGGTTCGTCAACCAGGTTGCCGATGAGATCATGCCGCTTTTCCCTGAGAAGTACATCGGAACCTTTGCCTACCAGTACACCAGGCATGCTCCGGAGAACATCGTTCCAAAGGACAATGTGGTGATTCGACTGTGCAGCATCGAGTGCGATTTCTCTCATCCTATCGATTCGACTGAGTACAACAGGCCTTTCATGGATGATCTTGAGGCATGGGCTTCAAAGGCTCCGAATCTTTTCATCTGGGACTATGTGGTCAACTTCAACCAGTATCTTGCGCCGTACCCTAACTTCCAGTCTCTTGCTTCCAACATCAGGACTTTCAGGGACCACAAGGCCATCGGAATCCAGGAGGAGGCCAACTATCAGAGCGACGGAGGTGAGTTCTCCGAGATGAAGGCTTGGGTGCTTGCAAAGCTTCTCTGGAACCCTGAACTCGACACCAATGCCCTCGTTGATGAGTTCATCGAGGCTTATTATGGGGCAGCGGCTTCTTCAGTCCATTCCTACTTCGATCTTTGCAGGGCGCAGGTCAAGGATGACACCGTCATGGGATTTGCCTTTGACCAGAACCATTCGCTGTACGATGAAGGATTCATCACCAAGGCTTGGGAATATGTGCAGTCGGCAAGGGCGGAAGCTTCTGGGGATGAGGAACTTATGAAGAGAGTTGACAGAGTCGCTGCGCAGATTCTGTTCCTCAAGGTTACCAGGAACATAGAGGCCTCCAGGGCTGATGGTTCGATGGATGAGCTTTTCAGGATCATCGATTCGCAGGAGCTCAGGGTCAGGGAATGGCAGACCACCGAAGACTTCAAGAAGTCATTGCAGTAAATTCATTGGCTCATATTCATTTGTCCTTTCAGCACAAATAGTTATTTTTGCAGACTATTCGGAAACAAACAATAGAAAGATATATCATGACACAGGACGAACTGTTCAAAGTGCTGGTTGCACATTGCAAGGAATATGGATTCATATTCCCTTCAAGCGAAATCTACGATGGTCTGGCTGCAGTCTATGACTACGGTCAGATGGGTGTTGAACTCAAGAACAACATCCAGTCTTACTGGTGGAAAGCCATGACAAGACTCAACGAGAACATCGTGGGTATCGATTCATGCATCTTCATGCATCCTAAGATCTGGGAAGCTTCAGGTCACGTTGCTGCCTTCAACGACCCTCTTATCGACAACAAGGACTCCAAGAAGCGCTACCGCGCCGATGTCCTCATCGAGGAGTATCTCGGAAAGATCGAGGAGAAGATGAACAAGGAGGTTGCAAAGGGACGCAAGAAGTTCGGCGATGCATTCGACGAGGAGCAGTTCCGTGCCACAAATCCTAACATCCTCCGCGAGAAGGCTAAGTACGAGGAGGTTCACAACCGCTACGTCGCTGCCGAGAATGCAAATGACCTCGCAGAGTACAAGCAGATCATCATCGACTGCGGCATCGTCTGCCCAATCAGCGGTACCTGCAACTGGACAGATGTCCGTCAGTTCAACCTGATGTTCAGCACATCGATGGGAAGCACCTCTGAGGGCGCCAACACCATCTATCTCCGTCCTGAGACCGCTCAGGGTATCTTCGTCAACTATCTCAACGTCCAGAAGACCGGCCGCATGAAGCTTCCTTTCGGTATCGCCCAGATCGGAAAGGCTTTCAGAAACGAGATCGTCGCCCGTCAGTTCATCTTCCGCATGAGGGAGTTCGAGCAGATGGAGATGCAGTTCTTCATCAAGCCTGGAACCGAGCTCGATTGGTTCGCAAAGTGGAAGGAGAACCGTATGAAGTGGCATGTCAACCTCGGAATGGGTGCTGAGAACTATCGTTTCCACGATCATGAGAAGCTTGCCCACTATGCAAACGCCGCTACCGACGTCGAGTTCCACTTCCCATTCGGCTTCAAGGAGCTTGAGGGTATCCACTCGCGTACCAACTTCGACCTCGGAAACCATCAGAAGTACTCTGGAAAGAAGATCCAGTACTTCGATCCTGAGACCGGCGAGAGCTATGTTCCTTATGTCATCGAGACATCCATCGGTGTCGACCGTATGTTCCTCGCAGTCATGTCCAACTCCTACAAGGAGGAGCAGCTTGAGAATGGTGAGAGCCGCGTCGTTCTCTCAATCCCTGCACCTCTTGCTCCTGTCAAGGCAGCAGTCATGCCTCTCGTGAAGAACAACGAGGAGCTCGTCAACCTTGCCCAGAGCATCATGGACGACCTCAAGTTCGATTTCAACTGCCAGTACGACGAGAAGGATTCCATCGGAAAGAGGTATCGTCGTCAGGATGCAATCGGTACTCCTTTCTGCATCACCGTGGATCATGATTCACTCGAGGACAAGTGTGTCACCATCCGTGAGCGCGACACCATGGAGCAGAAGCGAGTTCCAATCGCAGAGCTTCGCGCAATCATCGACAAGGAAGTCAACATGAACAACCTCCTCAGGAACCTCAAGTAGTTTCCGGGAGTGCAAATCCCGAAATAATCAAGGAGCTAACCTTATGGGCTAGCTCCTTTTTTAATTTATTAAAAATCAACGTTTTATCTTTGAATTAAGGAAATCTTCATCTTGGCTGTCCTGTCGATGGATCTTATTATATCCTTGATCAGTCCATAGTCTTTCACAGGAAGGATACCTTCATGGATAACTGTCTCGACATGGATTCTAAGATTTCCATCCTCATCCCTTTCCGTCTTCATGCTGTGCCTGCCAAAGGCATTCTCGATGGACATTGATTCAGGGTAGCTTTCGACACTCATGCTGTCTGGGATGAGTATCAGAACGTCATCGATCCTGGTGTTACCATGGTAGACTCTGAAAGGTTCCCTGCGCGATCCTTCAGGTGCATCGATGGACAGCTGATTCCTGAACGGGTAGAGTGGGATCAGTGCGCGTGAGCCGCTCTTCGAGGTGTATTTAGGAATCTCTGCCCGATAGCTGACAGACATGACTGAATTAGCCCCATTGTCCTCGACATTGCATGAAATGTCTGAAAACGTTGCTGCAGGGAAGCCTATGTCGTTCCTGAGGTAGTCTTTCCTCTGGTCCATGTCGATGGACTTGAAAGGGAACATTCCTTCGAATGGAAGTCCAAGGGTACGTTCTTCCACTGTGATGACGGCTGAATTGTCGCCCAGGATCCTAACCTCAGTGGTGCAGGTGGAAAGATTGTGGCTTTCTGAATAGTCAGGAACAGTCTCGATGTGCATCGTACCATCCTGGTAGACAAAGGCGTCGTGTCCAGCCAGACCTTTGTGGATGTAGCCCATCGGAAGCGTTGAGGATGTGCATTCTATCCACATATCCCCTTCTGGGTCAGGGACCTTGAGGATTGCATGGTTGAGGAATCCTGGATAGGCGAAATCCCTTATCTGCGACCTTCTTTCTGTGCTGATCTCGACATAGCAGGATTCAATGCCTATTTCCCTGAGCATTGTCTTCATGAGGTTCGACAGAGCCTTGCAGTCTCCGAACTTGTTCCTGTAGACCTGTTCAGGAGCCATCGGTTTCTGTCCTCCGATGCCAAGCTGGATGCTCACGTAGCGGTAATTCTTCTGCATGTAATCGTAGAGGGCATGGACCTTTTCCCTCCTGCCAGCCAGATTATCCGTCATCTCATGGACCTTCGCGGCAAGCTCAGCAGGAATCTGCGAACTCTCCTCGATGAGATTCCACTTCCATCTTCCATAGTCGTCGACAGTCTTCATTGAACCTTCTCTCCTGAACCAGAGGAAGGAGTCCGGCGAAAAGCATATTACCGGAACAAAATCTTCCCCCTTCGGCATCAAGTCTCCATTCGAGACAGGCTCCAGGCCGGAAATGACCCATTTGCTGCTGACAATGCCCTTATCTTCAGTCACTGTCGGAGTGATGTCGCAGTTGAGGCATTTCCATGAATATCCATATTCCTGAGGCGTCACCAATGTGTAGCTTGCCCTGCTCAGCCGCTGTCCGCTGGATCTGAGCGGAGCGAAGACCGGAGGGGTAAGAAACCCATCGGAGCACGTCACCTCGCAGGTCCATGTCACGACATAGGGAAAGCTGCCGTACTTGAAGTCAAGGTATTTGGTTGTGTAGTCGTCAGCAAGGCCTTCGCTGTACTCTGTGGATGCGAGATCCTTCATTCCATACTTCCTGATGACCTTTCCGGAAAGGTCGGAAATCTTTCCGGAAAAGCTTTTCAGAGTTCTGTCTGAAGGGATGGACATCAGGAATGCGGCATCCTGCAGTCCTTCCTTGTTCAGGATCATGATGCTCACATCCTCACAGATCGACATGCGGGACAGTCCGGACACGGTTATGACCAGGCTGTCTTTCGACACGATAGAATCCTGGGAGTGTGCGCAGAAGACACTCGCGGCCAGCATGATGACTGCTGCAGCAATCCTCTTCACTGACATCATGATACCTTTCTGAGAGCGATCCTGCCTTCAAGGACATTGTGTGTCTCGTTGAAGAAGTTTCTGAGCGTTTCGTACCTGTCGGCGGTGAAATAGAATTCCTTCTGCCTGAGTTCCATGACAATCTGGATCATACCGCTTCCCTTGAGAGCCTTGTAGGAGAATGTTATGTCCTTGTCTCCCAATGAGAAAGAGGATGACTGTGGAGTGCCTTCAAGTGTCCATTTGTCTCCGAGCATGACAGTTGCCCTGAGCACGATGGATGAAGGATAATCCATGTCGACCGGAAGCATCCTCGTCTCGGACGTGAATATGTCGGTGTTGATCAGGTCCACGAGAGATGGCTTGATGTAGATGATGTCTCCGGATTCTTCAGGCTGGACCTCGAACTTGACGTTCATCGTGACCTGGTCACGGTTTCTCGTGATGTTTCCTGAGACATTGCTGACCGCTCCGTCTTTCATGTACTCCTTGAGGAATTCATCTTCTGACTTGTAGGAATCGATCTTGCCGTTCAGTGAAAGTGCATCCATTCCTGCTGTGATGGCAGTGAGATCGGTTTCAATCATGCCATCCTCTCCTACAACAGCCTTCATGATGTAGTTTGTGCTGCCTTTTGCGATGGAGCTAAGGTCGACTTTCCTGGTGGCTTCAGGTTCGTTGTAGAGGATTGCATTGAATGAGAGAAGGTTGGATGGGATCACGTCGATGCTGCTCCACTTGTCTGTACCATCCAGGTAGACTGTCTTTTCGGTGCCTCCGTCATCGATCCTGGCTGCAAGGATGAAGTAATTGATGTCCTTAAGGGTTGGATACTTCGAGAAATTCTTTATGTCCTTTGGGTTGAGGAGGACAGGAGTGCATCGTACACCTGCATCCGAGAGCATTGACATAAGCAGGAAGTTGATGTCCGCTGAGTTTCCCTTTCCTTCCTTGAGTGCATTCTTCGGGTTGGATGACCAGATTGAATAGTTCTCATTCCAGGTGACTTTCTTTGAGAGAAGGTCGAGGATGGCCTTGACCTTGTCCCTGTCGCTGTCCTTTCCTGCGATTGCCTGGGCTACTTCGTCCTTGAGAGGATCCGACATCTTGAGATGTCCTCCGAATTCGTCGTCGTCCTTCAGCATCTTGAAGACGTCATCCCAAGTGTAGGAGAATGACCTTGGTTGTTCTCCAGGCAGTTCCACAGATTTCAGCTCGAAGCTCATGTTTGACTTGAAATCCAGGAGGTTCCAGACGAAAGGTTCATTCTTCACCGGCGGCACTGAAGCTGTCCTTCCGCTGATCCACCTCTCCTGGTAGGACAGCGTGGAGCCGCTGTTGTTGATTCTCATCTCTTCGTAGGTGATGTTCTTGGTGATCGGGTGGATGAGTTCGTTGAAATCAGCATAGAAGACGATGAAATCAGGCATGTGCACATCTGCTTCGGCGATGATCACCGGCACGGAATGCTGGAGGTAGATGGTAGGGATGCTTGTGACGTTGTCGCTCGTGATGGTCACCTTGTAGTCGATGATCGTCCCGACCTTGACATCCGGGACACTGGCCTTTACCAACTGGCGTGTGCTGGAGACATCTTCCTTGAAGATCATGTTGTTCTTCAGCGAAGAGCTGACAGTCTTGCCGTTGTCGGCCACATTGATTGCAACGGCATCAAGCTTAGAGATGTTTTCGACGTACTTTGCCTTTCCATGGGCAATCTCGAAGGATAGATCTCCGGCACTCACACCGGATTCCTTCAGGACTTTGACTCTTCTTGTTATTGTGCGTTTCTGCAGAAGACCGCTGTTGGAAGTCTCAATGGCATGGTCGTAGTACTCGAACAGAATGACCTGGTCGGCATCCGGATCGAGTGCGCATGATGTGAGTTGCAGTTCTTCCTGCGTTGGCTTTCCGAACTTGAAGCTGCTCTTGTCTGTCTGAGCGCTGAGCATCTGAGCCATGATCATGGCTGCGATGATAAGAATCAGTCGTGGAGAAGGTTTCATAAGGTTAAAACAGTTACATGGTCTAGGTAGCAAAGATAATAAT
>JAGHSC010000279.1 GCA_018066065.1 Candidatus Cryptobacteroides faecihippi | reverse complement strand
TCGACGGCGGTGTGAGGCCTTACCTTTCCGGTGACAGGATGCTTCCTGTGGTAGGAGAAGCCCGAGCTGATCCTAGAGAACTGAAGAGGAGCCTTGAGGAATGCACCCTTCATGCTCTCCCCGTCTGGTTTCCAGTACCTGCCTCCGACTTCCGGCACCTCGAACCGCACGGCAGGGATGACCTTCTCGCCGCGGTGGAACTCTGCGTAGTAGATCGTGTCGATGGCAACGACATCCGCTTCGCAGACACTCTGCTGGTACATCACCTTGAACTCATCCCCGTCCTGGAGCCCGAAGAAGTCGACGGTCCACGCATAGATGTCAGACAGGGATGCGATGAGCCGAGGGTCGGCACCGCTTGCCTTCATGTCCTGCCACAGGCTGGACGAGATGGTCACGTCGACGAAGCGCCTTTCCTTGACGACAGGTCTTTCGTAGTTCCACGCACCCACAGGCTCCTCGGCCTTGAAGATGATGCTTGAAGCTATGTTCTTCTTGTACTCGACGTACTTGAGTGTCCTGACCGTCTGGCCGGACGAAGAATCGACCTGATAGTAGGCCACGATGGGATTGTCCGCCCTTAGCTTCCTGACATCGAAGATGCTGTCCAGGCCGTTCACAAGAGAGAAGGCAGACTCGGAGGCCATGCCCAGTCGGGTCATGAGCCCGGTGAAGGTCTCACCCGGACGGACCTTCCCTGCCTCCTGGCAGAGGGAGTCAGGCCAGAAGCCCATGGCCGGGATGGAATCGTTCACCTCCGCCACCGGCTCTTCTCCGTGACGGTGACGGCATCCCGGGAGGAAAGCCGACATAAAGGCGACGAGAGTGAGTATGCAGATTGATCTATTTCCAAACATAGATTCAAAAATAGCAAAAAACGCACTCTTCTCAAAATATGGCAAGATTTGCTATCTTTGTGACATGGAAAGTTTCAAGGAACTCGCAAGAGTGCGCCGCAGCCGCAGGAAATACACAGAAGAAGCTGTCAGCCAGGAAGATCTGAAGACGGTCCTGAGAGCCGCCCTCATGGCCCCATCGGCAAAGGGACTCAGGAAATGGTCGTTCGTGGTCACTTCCGACAAGGCCAGGATCAAGGCCCTGAGCGAAGTCAGGCCAGGAGGCTCAGCCTTCCTCGAAGGCGCGCCCGTCGTGATTGCGGTCCTCGGCACACCTGCCGATCAGGACATGTGGGTCGAGGATGGCTCGATCGCAGCAGTCTCGATGCAGTATCAGGCAGCTGACCTCGGCCTCGGAACCTGCTGGTGCCAGATCAGGAGCAGGGAAAGCGTCGTCGAAGGCGTCAGCGCCGACAGCAAGGTCAAGGAGATTCTTGGAATATCCGAAGAGAAGGCAGTTCTCTGCCTCATCTCACTTGGTCATCCATGCGACGACAGGAAGCCTCAGGACGAGGATAATCTCAAATGGGACCAGGTCACCTATGCAGATTGAGCCGATCGCACATTTCCACTCCCCCTTCCCGACCAAGTTCGGGATTCCCAGACAGGCCGGCCTGGCCGAAAGCCTGCCCGGAAAGATTGTGTTCGAGCCGAAGTTCAGGAACATCGACGCCGTGAGAGGCCTTGATGGATTCGACTACATCTGGCTCATCTGGGAATTCTCCGGAAACAGGACCGATCCCGGCAAGGATTCGTTCCAGCCGACGGTGCGCCCGCCAAGGCTGGGGGGCAACGAGAGGATCGGAGTCTTTGCCAGCCGTTCCCCGTTCCGTCCGAACCATCTGGGACTCTCATCGGCAAGGATCTCGATGATTGAAACCGATGCTAAAGATGACAGCGGAAAATCCATTGGTCCTGTGATACATGTGCTCGGAGCAGACCTGATGGACGGAACCCCGATCTACGACATCAAGCCCTACGTCACCTACGCCGACAGCCACCCAGGTGCAAGGTCCGGATTCGTGGACTCGAACGAGTGGGAACCCCTCGAAGTGGTCCTGCCGGAAGATGCATCCAGGCATGGCCTTGACCTGAACGTTCTGAAGGAAGTCCTGGCGCAGGACCCGAGACCTCGCTACAAGGAAGATTCAGACAAGGTCTACGGCATGGAGTTCGACTCCCACGACATCCGCTTCACAGTGAAGGACGGAGTCCTGACCGTCGTCGGAATCACGAGGGGCTAGGTGCGTCCGTTTGGATAATTGCCCCAGAAGAGCTATCTTTATCATTTCATGAATTGAAAGAAAGATGAACAACTTGGCAAAAGATAGCAAGCCCTATGCTTCACTCGAGATCGTCCCCCCTCTCACAGGGATCTCAAAGGAGCAGCTGATCAACGACATACGACCCTTCACAGAATTCAATCCACGTTTCATCAACGTCACCTGCCACAGGGACGAGATCGAATATGTGGAGCAGCCTGACGGCACCTACTCAAGGAGACTTGTCAGGAGGCGCGTCAGCGAGACCGCTGTCTGCGGAGCGATCCAGTCCGAGCTCAAGGTCGACGTGGTCCCGCACATCATCTGCGGAGGGGCCTCCGCACAGCAGATAGACTTCCAGCTCCAGGACTTCAAGTTCATGGGCATCTCGAACGTCCTGGCACTCAGAGGCGACTGCCTCGCCGGTGAAAAGAGATTCACACCTGCCCCGGATGGATATTCACATGCCAGCGAGCTTGTCGAGGCGATCCGCCGCTTCGAAAAGGCCAACGACTGCGAAGGATTCTTCAGGATCGGCGTCGGAGGCTACCCGGAGAAGCATTTCGAGGCACCGAACCTCGAGATCGACATCGAGAACCTGAAGAAGAAGGTCGATGCCGGAGCAGACTACGTGATCGTGCAGATGTTCTACGACAACGAAGTCTTCTACTCCTATGTCGACAAGTGCAGGGCAGCCGGGATCGACATCCCGATCATCCCGGGCATCAAGCCAATCTCCACCTACAGACACCTGCAGCTCCTTCCGGAGTCATTCTCCATCGACATCCCGGTCGACCTGGCCAAGGAAATCGAGGCCCACAGGGACGACAAGGCGGCCATCTACCGGATAGGCCAGGAATGGGCGACGGCACAGTGCAAGGACCTCCTTGCCCACGGCGTCCCTGCCATCCACTTCTACACGATGGGCAAGTCAGCCAACGTCATCGGAATCCTCAAAGAGTGCTTCTAGGGAATGGCTGGAATCAGAGATCTGATCAAGGAGCGCATCCTGATCCTGGACGGAGGCATGGGCACCATGCTTCAGCGCCACGGGCTCCAAGGCAACAGCGAGCTCTTCAACATCACCGACCCTGAAGTCATAGCATCCATCCATCGTGAATATGTGGATGCGGGAGCCGACATCATCACGACGAACTCATTCAGTGCGTCGCGCATCTCCCAGCACGAATACGGGATGCAGGACCGCGCGGCGGAATTTGCCCGCGCTGCTGCAGCGATTGCGAGAAAGGTCGCGGACGAGGCAGACCGCAAGGTCTTCGTGGCCGGAAGCGTCGGCCCGACAGGCAAGTCCCTCTCGCTCGCACAGGACATCAACGACCCGACCACCCGCCCATTCTCCTTCGACGAGATGGCGGATGCATTCGAGGAACAGATCCGCGCCCTGATCCAGGGAGGAGTGGACATCATACTTTTCGAGACCTGCTTCGACGCCCTCAACACCAAGGCCGGGATCTACGCCCTCCAGAGGATCGAGGAAGCCAGGGACATCCCCGTCATGATCTCCGCCTCGCTGAGCGACAGGAGCGGCCGCACCCTCACCGGACAGACGATGGAGGCATTCTACAGGTCGGTAAGGCATGCCGACCCGATCTCCTTCGGCCTCAACTGCTCGCTTGGAGCAAGAGACCTCATCCCACTCGTCGCCGAAGTTTCCTCATGGGCCACGACAGCCGTCAGCTGCCACCCGAACGCAGGCCTGCCGAACGAGATGGGCGAATACGACGAAAGCCCCGAGCAGACCGCATCCGCAATCCGCGAGATGGCTCTCGCCGGGACGGTGAACATCGTCGGAGGCTGCTGCGGAACCACTCCGGAGCACATCAGAGCCGAGGCCGAGGCCGTCAGGGGCATAACCCCGAGATCGATCCCGCAGAAGGATGACATCCTCTACGTGAGCGGCCTCGAGAGCGTGGCCATCGACAGGAAGAACAACTTCACGAACGTGGGAGAGCGCACGAACGTCGCCGGTTCCCGCAAGTTTGCAAAGCTCATAGCAGCCGGAGACTACGAGACCGGCCTTCAGATTGCCGCAGGACAGATCGAGAACGGAGCATCGGTCATCGACGTCAACATGGACGACGCGATGCTCGACCCGACGGCAGAGATGGAGAAGTTCCTCAGGTACATCTCCAACGACCCCGCCGTGGCCAAGGCCGCACTCATGATCGATTCATCCCATTGGGACACCATCCGCACAGGTCTCAGGAATGCCCAGGGAAAGTGCACAGTGAATTCCATTTCACTTAAAGAAGGAGATGAGGCATTCCTTGCCAAGGCTCGCGAAATCAAGGCGTTGGGCGCAGCAGTGATCGTCATCGCGTTTGACGAGACCGGGCAGGCCACAACCTTTGACAGAAAGATCGAGATCTGCAGCCGCGCATATTCACTGCTGACAGGGAAAGCCGGGTTCGACCCATCAGACATCATCTTCGATGTCAATGTGCTCCCTGTCGGGACAGGCATCGCAGAGCATGCCCGCTACGGAGCAGACTTCATCGAAGCCGTCCGCTGGATCAAGGCCAACCTGCCGGGATGCAGGACATCGGGAGGAATCTCGAACCTTTCATTCTCATTCAGGGGCAACAATGCCGTGCGCGAGGCAATGCACGCCGTGTTCCTGTACCATGCGATCGCCGCCGGCCTGGACATGGGCATCGTCAACCCCGGCATGCTGAAGGTCTACGACGAGATCGAGCCTGAACTTCTGAGATGTGTCGAGGATGTGATCCTGGACTCTGACCCGGGAGCCACCGAAAGGCTCATCGAAAAGGCACAGAAGACGATGGAAGAAGCTGAGGCCCAGAAGAATGGCTCAGCTGCACCGATAGAGGTCAAGAGCAGTCTCAGCGTTGAGGAAAGGCTTGTGCAGGCTCTCGTCAAGGGAGGCTCCACCACACTGGAGGCCGACATTCTCGAGTGTCTCGAGGCCTACGGGAAGCCTGTCAAGGTGATCGACGGTCCTCTCATGGCCGGAATGGCAAAGGTCGGAGAACTCTTCGGAGCCGGAAAGATGTTCCTGCCACAGGTGGTCAAGTCTGCAAAGACGATGAAGAATGCCGTGGCTATACTCCAGCCTTACATCGAGGAAGGTTCAGGGGAATCGGAGATCCGCAAGCCAAGGATCGTGTTCGCAACGGTCAAGGGAGATGTACACGACATCGGCAAGAACATCACCGAGATCGTGATGAACTGCAACGGCATAGAGATCCATGACCTCGGAGTCATGGTGCCGAAGGAAGACATACTCGCCAAGGCGGATGAAGTCTCGGCCGACCTGATCGGTGTCAGCGGACTGATCACCCCTTCCCTTTTCCAGATGGAGGAGATCTGCCGGGAGATGGCTTCGCGCGGGATGACGACTCCTCTGCTCGTGGGTGGCGCCGCCGCCTCGGCTCTCCACACGGCAGTCAAGCTGGCACCTCTCTACGACCATGTCTTCTACAGCCAGGACGCGTCAGCATCGGCAGTGCTGGCCAACCAGCTCGTCTCCGACAGGGAGAACACGGAAAGGCTTGAGCACGAGAAGCAGGAAAAGATCAGGGAACTTTACACAAAGTCCTCTGAAACAATAAAGACAAGGACGCCATCTAAAGCTTTTGATAAAGACTCTTACATCCAAGGTATGCCATTCCCGGACATCCCTGCAAGGGTGCTCGGAATCGACAAGGTGCTGCCATTCTTCGACTGGAATCTCTTCGCAGCGATCTGGGGAATCACTCCGGGCAAGGGACTCGATGAGTACCGCAAGCTCAGAGGCAGCGCAAGCGACGAGATCGAAAGGCTCAGGAAGACCGACGGCTGCAGGATCACCATCTCAGCCAGGTTCGACGCCTGCCACAGCGAGGGCGACGACATCGTCTCGAAGGACTTCCGCCTTCCGATGTTCAGGCAGGAGGGAGAAGGACGGTCGCTCGCGGACTATGTCCCGGCGGAGGAATACGGATTCGACTCCCCTATGGGCATGTTCGCCATCAGCGTGCACCAGGCTGGCCATGAAAGCGGGTGCGACTGCCCTGCATGCAGCACAGAGTACGTCAACATGCTTTCCCGCTCCGTCAGGCTGACTCTCGCGGAGGCTGCTTCAGAATGGCTCAGCTCAGAGCTGGAGCGACGCATTCCGGAAGGCTCCGGAGCGAAGGTGTCAAAGCCCGCGGCTGGATATTCAAGCTGCCCGGACCACACGCTCAAGAGGGACATCCTCAGACTGCTCCCAGATGTGGAAAAGCTTGACATCAAGCTGCTTGACAGCTGTGCCATGATCCCTGACGCAACCATCTGCGGGTTCATATTCATCCACCCGGAGGCAGGGTACCCTGAGATCCGCAGGATCAGCGGTGAGGCCATCGACAGCTATGCGTCGAGAAGAGGGATGACGGAAGAGGAGAAGAGACAGTTCCTGGGACATCTGCTCTAGTTGCTTTATTCGTTGTAAAAGGCTATATTTGTTAGTCCGCATAGAAAATCAACGAATAACACAATAGACAAGATGTTCAAGATCCTGACAAGAGAGATGCTTACACCGACCATCTGCAAGATGGTTGTGGAGGCTCCGAGGATTGCAAAGTCAGCAAAGCCTGGCCAGTTCCTCATTGTCCGCCCCAACGAGAAGGGCGAACGCATTCCATTGACAATCAGCGACTACGACAGAGAGAAGGGCACAGTGACGATCGTCACCCAGCTCATCGGTGCTTCGTCCGCAGCCATCATCGCGACCGGCGAGGGCGAGTACTTCAACGACGTCGTGGGTCCCCTTGGGAACCAATCGGCATTCGTGGACAAGAGTGCAGAGGAGCTCAAGGACGCACGCTATATCTACATCGCAGGTGGTGTCGGAA
>JAGHSC010000260.1 GCA_018066065.1 Candidatus Cryptobacteroides faecihippi | reverse complement strand
GCGAAGACTCTCTCTTCAGTGATCAACTCATTCTTCGGAACCAGCCAGCTCTCACAGTTCATGGACCAGACGAACCCTCTTGCCGAGATCACTCACAAGAGGCGTCTCTCAGCTCTCGGTCCTGGAGGTCTTTCCAGGGACAGGGCTGGATTCGAAGTTCGAGATGTCCACTACACACACTACGGACGCCTCTGCCCTATCGAATCACCTGAAGGACCTAACATCGGTTTTATCTCATCACTCTGCGTCTTCGCAAGGATCAACGAGCTCGGATTCATCGAGACTCCTTACCGTGATGTAAAGGACGGCAAGGTGGATCTTACCGACTCAGGATGGCACTACATGTCAGCCGAGGAGGAGGAGAACAAGCTCGTCTCCCTCGCAAAGGTCAAGATGGAGGATGATGGTACAATCATCGATGACAGGATCCAGTGCCGTCTCGAGGCCGACTTCCCTGTCGTCTCAAAGGAGCAGGTCGACTACATGGACGTAGCTCCTAACCAGATGGCTTCAGTCGCAGCATCACTCATCCCATTCCTCGAGCACGATGATGCCCACCGTGCACTCATGGGTGCGAACATGATGCGTCAGGCCGTTCCGCTTCTCAGTCCGGAGTCCCCTATCGTCGGAACCGGTCTTGAGGAAAGGGTCTGCCTGGATTCAAGGACCCAGTACATTGCAGAGAGAAAGGGTGAAGTCACCTATGTCGATGCAAAGGAGATCAGGGTCAAGTACGACAAGACCGACGACGAGAAGTTCGTCAACTTCGGTCCAGAGGAGACAGTCTACACACTTCCTATATATAGAAGGACAAACCAGAGCACAACCGTCACGCTCAAGCCGATCGTCCGCAAGGGTGACAAGGTCGAGGCTGGACAGGTTCTCACCGAGGGTTACGCAACCCAGAACGGTGAGCTTGCACTCGGACGCAACCTCAAGGTCGCATTCATGCCTTGGAAGGGTTACAACTACGAGGACGCAATCGTGCTCTCAGAGGAAATGGTCAAGTGGGACATCCTCACTTCCGTCCACGTCGACGAGTATCTCACCGAGGTACGCGACACGAAGCGTGGTATGGAGGAGCTGACCTCGGATATTCCTAACGTCAGCGAGGAAGCCACAAAGGATCTCGATCCTCAGGGTATCATCAGAATCGGTGCACACATCGAGCCGGGTGACATCATGATCGGTAAGATCACCCCTAAGGGCGAGAGCGATCCTTCACCGGAGGAGAAGCTCCTCAAGGCTATCTTCGGCGACAAGGCAGGTGATGTCAAGGACGCTTCACTGAAGGCAAACCCTTCACTCAGCGGTACCGTGATCAAGACCGCCCTCTACGCCAAGGCTGCCAAGGAAGGAAACAGAAGGACTGCAAAGGCAGAGCAGAAGACTCGCCTCGATGCTATCCAGGAGGACTTCGACAAGAAGGTCGAGAAGCTCTATGCTGACTTCATCAAGAGACTCACCGTGCTCACCAAGGGCAAGAAGAGTGCCGGCGTCAGCGACCTCTACGACGTTGAGATCATTGCCAAGGGCAAGGAGATCACCGTCGAGAAGCTCAAGAGCATCGACTACCAGAACATCAACACCAGCAAGTGGACCACCGACAAGAACACAAACTTCCTTATCCAGGAACTCATCAACAACTACTGCCTCACCTACAAGGTGGCAGAGGCTGAGTGCAAGAGACAGATGGACAAGGTCAAGGTCGGTGACGAGCTTCCAAACGGTGTGATGCAGCTTGCAAAGGTCTACATCGCCAAGAAGAGAAAGATCACCGTGGGTGACAAGATGGCCGGACGCCATGGTAACAAGGGTATCGTGGCCAAGATCGTGCGCAGGGAAGACATGCCGTTCCTCGAGGACGGAACACCTGTGGACATCGTGCTCAACCCTCTCGGTGTGCCTTCTCGAATGAACCTCGGCCAGATTTACGAGACTGTCCTCGGATGGGCAGGAAAGGAACTCGGCCTTAAGTTCAGCACCCCTATCTTCGATGGTGCTACCATCAAGGACATCTGCGACTACACTGACAAGGCAGGCGTTCCTATGTATGGAAAGACTCACCTCAGGGATGGTGGTACCGGTGACTGGCTCGACCAGCCTGCAACCGTGGGTGTCATCTACATGATCAAGCTCGGCCATATGGTCGACGACAAGATGCACGCCCGTTCAATCGGACCTTACTCACTCATCACTCAGCAGCCTCTCGGAGGTAAGGCTCAGTTCGGTGGACAGAGGTTCGGAGAAATGGAGGTCTGGGCTCTCGAGGCATTCGGTGCAGCTCACGTCCTGCAGGAGGTCCTCACAGTCAAGTCTGATGACGTGACTGGACGTTCCAAGACTTATGAGGCAATCGTCAAGGGTGATCCAATGCCTAACGCTGGCATCCCAGAGTCACTCAACGTTCTCCTCCATGAGCTCAGGGGACTCGGACTCAAGGTCACTTTGGACTAATCAGAAGGCGATTTGATTCTAATTGATTTAAAAGACTATGCCTACTTTCAACAATAAGGAAAACAAGGTAAAAAGCAACTTTTCCAGCATAAGCATCTCACTGGCCTCTCCAGAGGACATCTCTGCGAGGTCATGCGGTGAGGTCCTCAAGCCGGAGACGGTCAACTACAGGAC
>JAGHSC010000285.1 GCA_018066065.1 Candidatus Cryptobacteroides faecihippi | reverse complement strand
GATAAGAGTGGAATAGATAAATAACCTTCTCATTTTGCAATTTTTTTCAAAAGTAATCATTTTGCTGCATATCGCGTTCTTTGCGATTATTAATCTTTTCTTAAGATTAGTCTTGTATGATTTTTTGATAGTTTGTGCAGTTTGGTCGATTGTGGGTGAGTTATTTGTGTTTGTACGCATATAGACAAGAGGAGGCCAACCACTTGAGTTGACCTCCTCTTTTATTTATGTCGCTTGGACTAGTAGCTCTGAGCGATTGCGATGAAATCGTCTGCCTTGAGAGCTGCACCGCCGATGAGACCACCGTCGATGTCTGGCTTTGCGAAAAGCTCCTTTGCGTTTGAAGGCTTGCATGAACCACCGTAGAGGATTGTGGTCTCGTCTGCAACCTCGGCGTTGAACTGCTCTGCGAGGACCTTGCGGATGTAAGCATGGATCTCCTCAGCCTGCTCTGCGGTAGCGGTCTTTCCGGTTCCGATAGCCCATACTGGCTCGTAGGCGATGATGATGCTCTTCATGTCCTCAGCGGTGAAGTTTGCGAGTACGTTGACGGTCTGAGCCTTGACGACGTCGAAGTGCTTCTCGGCCTCACGCTCCTCGAGAGTCTCACCTACGCAGAGGATGACACCGAGATTGTTTGCGAGCGCAAGCTTGGTCTTCTCGACGAGCTTCTCATCGGTCTCGCCATAGTACTGACGACGCTCTGAGTGTCCGAGGATGGTGTACTCTGCACCGGTAGAAGCTACCATTGCGGCAGAGATCTCACCTGTGTAGGCACCCTTCTCCTTGTCTGCGCAGTTCTCGGCTGAGAGACCTACTGCAGAACCCTTGACGACCTCAGCTACAGGAACGAGGTGGGTTGCAGGTGTTGCGATGATGAGCTTGACGTCTGCAGGAACTTCTGCTGACTTTGCTACGACTGCCTTTGCGAGCTCTACGCCCTCTGGAACTGTGGTGTTCATCTTCCAGTTTCCAGCTACGATCTTCTTTCTCATTTGATATCTGTTTTTGTAGTTTGTCCTAATTTGGAACTCAGTCTGCAAAGTTAACTTATTTTTGCCTAACTTTGTGCAATATTTGCCAAACTAGTAAAAACAGTATCTAAAGATAGTTATCATTCGATGAAGAATTTCGTAGAAGAACTCAAGTGGAGGGGCATGATCCATGACATCACCCCGGGCGCGGAAGAAGAATTGATGAAGGGACCGGCATCTGCCTATGTCGGAATCGACCCTACCGGAGACTCGCTTCACATCGGCCACCTCGTAAGTGTCATGATCCTCAAGCATTTCCAGAACTGTGGCCACAAGCCATACGCTCTTGTCGGAGGTGCAACCGGAATGATCGGCGATCCATCCATGAAGTCGGCTGAAAGGAATCTCCTCGACGAGGAAACCCTCAACCACAATGTTGAATGTATCAAGAACCAGCTCAGCAAGTTCCTGGATTTCAACTCGGATGCTCCTAACGCCGCCAAGCTTGTCAACAACTACGACTGGATGAAGGACTACACCTTCATCAACTTCACCCGTGACATCGGCAAGCTCATCACAGTCAACTACATGATGAGCAAGGACTCTGTCAAGAAGCGTCTCAGCCGTGACTCATCCGAGGGAATGTCCTTCACTGAATTCACCTACCAGCTTCTCCAGGGCTACGACTTCCTCTACCTCTACGAGCATGAGGGTGTCAAGCTTCAGCTTGGAGGTGCGGACCAGTGGGGCAACATCCCCACCGGAACCGAACTCATCCGCCGCAAGGCAGGCGGCGAGGCCTTTGCACTCACTTGCCCTCTGATCACCAAGTCTGACGGAACCAAGTTCGGAAAGACCGAGAAGGGAAACATCTGGCTCGATCCTGAAAGGACCTCACCATACGAGTTCTACCAGTTCTGGCTCAACGTCGCAGACGATGATGCAGAGCGCTACATCAAGATCTTCACCATGCTCGACAGGCAGACCATCGAGGCTGCCATCGAGGAACATCGCCAGGATCCTGGCCGCAGGTCCCTGCAGCAGCTCCTCGCAAGGGAGATCACCATCATGATCCATGGTGAGGCTGAATATGAGAACGCGGTCGCCGCATCAAGGATGCTCTTCGGCAACTCGACTTCAGACGAGCTCCGCAAGCTCGATGAGAAGACCTTCCTCGCTGTCTTCAGCGGAGTGCCTACCTTCGACCTTCCAAAGTCAGAGCTTCCATGCAACATCCTCGACTTCCTCGCAGTCAAGACCCAGGTCTTCCCATCAAAGGGTGAAGCCAGGAAGATGACCGTCGGCAACGGAGTCAGCATCAACAAGGACAAGGTCACCGACGTCAACTATGAGGTCTCAGAGAAGGACGTCATGGACGGCAAGTACATCCTCGCACAGAAGGGTAAGAAGAACTACTTCATCATCAATGTCATTTAGCCATGGAGAAACCGGCAAGCACAAGGCAGTTGAAGGTTGCGCGTGAGATCCAGAAGGATCTCGCCGAGATCATCCGCAGCAAGGGCATGGCCGCCTTCGGAGGCGCCATGGTCACGGTCAGCGAAGTCCGTGTCAGCCCAGACCTTTCGATCGCCAAGACCTACGTCAGCATCTTCCCATCAGCCAAGGCTGAGGCTGTCATGAACATCCTCAACGAGGACATGAAGGCCATCCGCGGCGAGCTTGGCCACAAGGTTGCCAAGCAGCTCAGGATCGTTCCTGAGATCGTCTTCTACCTCGACACGACACTTGACTACGCGGAGCACATCGACGAGCTCCTGAAGAAATAGCATACACCTTATGACGGGACAGAGCCGGACTTCATCGAAGCCCGGCTCTGTCTCATCTTGAACCTATCTTATCTGACAACCGGCAGCTTCACGCAGGATGAACTGTGGATGTTGACGGTGCATGGCTTGTAGGCGCTTTCGTCGCAGGTGTAGATGTCGCAGAAGGTCTGTGGGTTCCTGTCCACGAGAGGGAACCATGTGGACTGCACCTGGACCATGATCCTGTGTCCCGGCTTGAAGGTGTGGGAGACGTCAGGCATCGAGAACCTTACCGCTTCGCTCTTGCCCGGCTCGAATGGCACCGGGGCGGAGAAACTCTCGCGATATCTGCCTCGCATGACTTCGCCGCGTACAAGCAGCTGGTAGCCACCCATTTCGTAGCGCGGCATGCCCAACGCTGAATATTCATCCCAGGAGAGTCCAAGCTCTTCTCTCCAGCTGAAGCCGGAAGGGAAGACGTCGATCACCTTCACGATGAAGTCAGCATCGGTCGTGCTGATGTCGACCACGAGCTCGGCCTCGATCTCTCCCGCGAGGGTCATCGGCTCGGAGAGCGGTTCGGAGACGAATGTGACGACATCCGGTCTCATGCCGGCGAAGCGCTGGTCTGCGATCATGTAGTTCAGGTCAATCTTCTGATCGATCGTCCCATTGTATGGAACCGGGTTCGCCGGATCGCTCACATAGGTCGTGACCTTGTCGTCATCAGGCTTCCTGCAGGACAGCGTCCCGTCTGCAAGCAGGTAGAATGGAGCTGCATCCTGTATCCCTACCAGTGGCCATCCATCCTTGAATTCGCACCATCTGCGTGTTCCGGAATCATAGACCCTGGCCTCTGCTGCCGGCTTCTCTCCCTTGCCTTCGAGGTAGTAGGCGAAGAATGGATACTCGATCTCGTTGATGAAGCTGCTGCTGGTGACATCTTCCCCGAAGTACATGTTGGCCCAGGCCGGGCTCGGATGCCTCCTCCAGCCACCATGGTACCACGGGCCTTCGACGAGGTAGAGCTCGGTCTGCGGACTCTGCGCCTTGATTGCCTTGTAGGTGTCCAGAGCACCGTAGCAGTCTTCCTTGTCGAACAATCCTCCGACAATCATGACGGCAGGCCGCACATCATGCATGTGGCCTTCCGTTACTGTGTGGCTGATCCAGTACTCGTCCCAGTCCGGGTGCTCCCTGACGGTCCTGAGGTAGGAGAGGCTGTCTCCGTAGGCGGCCGTGATGTTGCTGTAGGTGCCGATCCTGAGGAAGTCGGTGTAGACATCGTTGCCTCTGATGTCCGGGAACTTGAAGTCCTTGTCTGTCAGTCCCTTCTGCATGGTCCTGTTGCTTGCCATGTACTCGAACCATGGCTGGAAGGACACTGTCTCTGCAAGCATGAAGGCTCCGTTGTGGTGGACGTCGTCTCCCTTGTACCAGTTGCTTACCGGAGCCTGGGGAGAGACTGCCTTTAGGGCAGGGTGGCCGGAAAGAGCTCCCATGGTGGCATAGAAGCCAGGGTATGAGATGCCCATCTGTCCCACGCAGCCATTGTTGAAGGTGTTGGCCACGATCCAGTCGATCGTGTCGTAGGTGTCACTGGCCTCATCTGTCTGGCCGATGTTCCTGGCCTCCTTCCTGTGTCGTACCTTGCCTTCCTTGAAAGGCCTGATTTCCTCGAAGTCTCCGCCGGACTTGTTCTTTCCCCTCACATCCTGAAAGACGAAGATGTAGCCTGCGTCCACGTAGGGCGCATATTCATAAAAGCTGGCATAGTTGTCCTCGCCGTACGGAGCTGCCCTGTAGCAGGTCCTGAGCATCATGACCGGGTGCCTCTCACTCCTGTCCTTCGGTTCATAGACAGCGGTGAAAAGTTCGACTCCGTCTCTCATGCGGATCATGACCTCCTTCTTGACATAGGTTTCCCGGATGCCTTCGGAGGAGTAGGGGCTCACTGCGCCGGATTGGGCTGAGGCAGAAAGCATCATGGCCGCAAAGGCGGCCATGACGACGAGTATTTTCTTGACAATCATTATGATAAGTCTTTAGCTATTCTTCAGGAAGGAACATAGGGTCCCATGCCGGGAGCATCTCAGGCTTCTGCTTGAGCATCTCGAGTACATCGGCAGGGACGTACTTTTCCTCGGCGACGAGGCGGAACATGTACTCATAGAACCATTCGTCGGTCATGATGTAGCTGCCCTTGTAGCCTGAAGTGGCTCCCCAGCTGTTCTCGACCATCCACTTTGCAGGCTTGCCGTCCTTGAGGTCGACTGCAATCAAGGTCATGGCGTGGGTCGATCCACTTGCGTGGGTCATGATCCTTTCCTTCTTGTCCATGCCGAAGGTCGTTCCCATCAGTGACTCGTAGTCGAAGTTCTTAAGGTCGAGGATGCCCCTTGTCCTGTCGGCGAACTTGCCGACGTCGCATGAGAAGTACATTGCGGTGTTGTCCTTGATCGATGCGATGGCGATTTCCTTGATCCTCTCGATAGGGAGGTTGACGTACAGCCAGTTGCCGCCTTCGTAGACATGACGGTCATAGTCGATCTCGTAGACCTTGCCGTACTCCCTGGTCGGGTCGTTCATGAGCATGATGTAGCCCTTGTTGAGGTCCTTTCCGACGAATTCGTCGCGGAACGAAGCAGGAGTGTACTTCTTGGCGCTGACGAGCTCATCCTTGGCGTTGTAGCAGCTCCATTCGAACTCTACCGGTGGTTCTCCGAGGCAGAGGACGAGCATCCTGTAGATTTCCTTGAGCATCTCCTTCTTCATTGAAGGACAATCCTTTGCCTTGGCCTCGCGGAGTCTGAGTCCGTCCTCGCGGAGCTTTGTGGCAATCTGTGTGCGCATCGCTGATGTGTTGTTCGAGCAGTAGGTTTCAGGCATCACCTCGGAAGGTACGAGACCGTACTTCATGATGAGGTTCGACACGCCGGTGAACTGTCCTCCGTCTCCGATCGGGTTCTGGAAAAGCCAGTCGACCTTCCTGTCCTCGAACGGAAGATCCTAGGTGTCGATCACTCCCTGGAGGAAGAGGTTTGCCTTCTCGAGCTGGTCGTAGAAGAAGACGTAGTTCTGGGAGAATGTGAAGTCGCCGAGTCCGCGCTCCTCGATGACCTTTGACCTGAGGACGTTGAGGCCGGTGAACAGCCAGCAGCGGCCGGAAGACTTCTGGTCGGTGCGTCCCTTGGTCTTGACCATGTCGGAGAAGTGGGTGTCGATCATCGCAGCCCTTTCCTCGTTTGCGGCGAGGACAGTGATTGCGGTGGTGTTGATTGCGTTGCGGATTGCCTTGTCGGAAGGAGTTCCCTGGTAGCCTGTGCGGATCTCCTTGAGCATCTCTTCGGAGATTGCTCCCTTCTTGTCCTGGGCTCCTGCCTCCATTCCTGCCACTGCCATCAAGGCTGCAGCGATGAGGATTGTTCTTCTGTTCATATTGTTGAGTGTCTTATGTTGCGATATTTTCGTAAAAATAGTGATTTCTTTGGGCAAATCCGAAGAAAAGTCAGTAATTTGCAGACTTAAAGACCGATCCATGCAGGCCAGGGGAAAGACATTTCTGATTCTTGCGGCAGTCATCCTACTGGCTGCCGTCGACCTGTGTTCGGGCGGAGGCAGCCTCTCCATTGCCGATTCGCTCATCTTCATGAAGCTGCGCCTCCCCAGGATGCTGTCCGCCGTCCTTGGTGGAGCCTGTCTTGCCCTCTCCGGCCTGCAGATGCAGAGCATCTTCCGCAACCCTCTGGCCGACCCACATCTGATGGGTGTCAGCGCCGGGGCCGGGACCGGGGCCGCCATCGCCACCCTCATCGCCGGAAGCTCGATCCCTGTCGCCCTTTCGGGACTCACTGTGGCCGGAGCTGCCTTCCTCGGAGCTGCCATTTCCTGCGTCATGGTGACCATGTCCGCCTCGCGCCTGAGGGATGTGACATCCCTGCTTGTCTTCGGAGTCATGCTTGGCTTCGTTTTCAGCGCCATCACTTCCATCCTTGAATATTCAGCCAATGCAGAGAATCTCAAGGTGTTCTACAGCTGGTCCGCGGGAAGCTTCATGGCCAACCGCCCTGCCGAGATTCTGATCATGGCGGCAGCCCTGGCAGTCGGCCTGACCCTCTCGCTCACCATCTCCAAGAGGCTGGACATTACCCTCTTCGGAGATGAATATGCAACATTGGTGGGGGCGGATCCTTCCCGGACCCGCATCATTGCGCTGCTGGGAGCCTGCCTGATGACGGGCGCCGTGACCGCCTTCTGCGGCCCGCTCGGCTTCGTCGGCATCGTCTCGCCGCACCTGTCCAGGACCATCCTTGGCACATCCATGCACGCAAGGACCATCCCTTGCTCAATCATCATTGGCTCCGGGCTGGCCCTTGCCGCCGACATCATCTCCCAGATCGCTCCATGGCCTCTTCCAGTGGGCAGCACAATGGCCCTGATCGGCATTCCGATAATCATCCACATCCTGATCACACACCGCGATGCTTGAGACGACGAAACTTGTTGTGGGCCATTCCTCCCCGGTTGCCGGCCCATTCGACCTTTCCTTCCCGGACGGGCACTGTGTCATGCTCTGTGGCCCGAACGGCAGCGGAAAGAGCACGTTGATGAAGACGCTTGCCGGACTGATCCCTCCCGTCTCCGGCTCGTTCCGGAGCAATGGTGAGGTGCTGCTTGTCCCGGCCCGCATCCCGCGGGTGAAAGGCTTCACGGTCAGTGAGTTCGTGCGTACAAGCTTGTTTCGTTCGGCTTTATGGGATGGTAGCGCTTCAGGCAAGGCGACCGAGGCGGTCGCCGAAGCCGTCCGGCTGCTGGGCCTTGAACGGCTGGCCGGAAAGGACCTGTGTGAGATCAGCGACGGAGAATTCCAGAAAGCATGCATCGCCACTGCTCTGACAAGGAAGGCGTCCGTGATCATGCTGGATGAACCTACCGCATTCCTTGACGTGGACAACAGGAAGATGGTGCTTTCGACGCTGCATGACATCGCAAGGACGACAGGTACAACCGTCGTCTTCTCGACTCACGACATCTATGACGGTGAGAAAAACTCAGATTCGGTTCTCGACCTGGGCAAGCTGCGCTAGAGGTTGCAGACTGTGACGGAGATCTTCTTGTTCTTGCTCCCGTGCCAGAGCCAGCACTTGTTCCCCTGGACTTTGACTACTTCGAGCCTGGCCCTTTCGCTTCCGTCGCTTTCCGGGGTGGACCACGAGATGCGTGCTTCAACCTTCTGGCCAACAATCGCCGGATGCTCTGAGCATGCGATGGTACACCAGCTTTTCATGTTGTCGTCGAACATCCTGTACTCGTTGTCCGCCTGGCTGTAGCTCAGCTGCCAGGTCAGCGGGTCGTAGGTGCAGACCACCTTGCCTTTCACTGAAAGCTGCACATCCGTGCTGTCGATGAAGGCTCCGTCAGGCTCGATGGTACTTGAGCATGACGCTGACGCCAGGGCTATCATGATGGCCGTTGCTGTTCCAATGATTCTCTTCATCCTATCTGGCGATTGAGATTTCCTTTGTGATGATTGTCTTGCCGTTTCCGTCAGAGACATGTGCCGAGAGGGTTCCGGATTCCGCAGGGTGGAAATATCCACTGCCATCGACCGTGACGACCCTGCCGCCGAACTTCCAGACCACGTCCGCCCCAATGGCGTTCATGACCCTTAGAGGGAAGCCTGTCCCAGCCTTGAACCTGCCTCCGACCCTGTCTCCATCGAGGTAGGACAGGAAGATGTAAGGCATGCTTCCGCTCTTGTAGCTCTTGGTAAGGAGATCGAAGCTCTTCTTGTCCCCGGTTATCGATCCTTTCCTGAACTGGATGTCCACAGAATAAGGAGTCACAGGGGAGAGACCCTCAAGAGTGATGGAATACTTTCCTGGTTCGTAAGGGTCCACCGACACTGTCTTCATTGACTTGGAGGTCTGGCCCCACGTCACCTCCGCCTTGTCTGTGTAGCCTGGAATGTCTGATTCCCAGGTGATTATCACTGCATCCTGGTAGACCTCATAGATGATGTCCTTCGCAGCCGGAACCTTGATGCCACTGTCGTAGACATCGAAGGACACCTTGTTGCCTTCAATCTTGATCCCTGAAATCGAAAGCCCTGAAGGCGTCCCGTCATTGAATGTGAATGAAGGACTTGTGGACACGGTGAAGGACGTCTTTCCCTGGAACGGGTAGAAGGCCTGCTTCACATTGATAGGCTTGTCCGTTGTCTCGACCATGTCGGCGCACTGGAAGGCCGGGTTGCAGTTGACTTGGTTCATCTGCCACCTGAAAAGGGCGCTGACTTCCTTTCCCTCACTCTCTGAATATCCAGCCGCGTTGCCCGACATGTCTATGTGGTAGATGGCAAGCCCGCTTCCGCCGATGTACCTGTCCCATCCGCTGTTGTCCCTGCATTCGAAGAGGAAGAACTCGAACTCGTCCTTTGGATTCTCATGGATCAGATAGTGTCTGTCCTTGCTCACAGGCTCGAGCGTGTAGCTTCCCACATCAAGCTTTTCAGGATTGCCGGCACCTAGAAGTTCATAGTCCACTGCGTTGTAGCCAGGGGGAGTCTTGCTGCCGTTGTTGTAACTGCCTCCGTCCATCACTGCTGTCTGGTACCACAGGCAGTCGGAAGAACCACCGCTCTTTTCCCCGTCAGTGTCATACATGTCGAGCAGGCCCAGGGCATGGCTGTACTCATGGCAGAACGATCCGATCTGGGCCATTCCCCAGATGATGCTGCCGGTGGAAGTCCGGCTCCTGACGCTGAGTTCCGTACTCATTGCGTAATTGCCGAGTTTCTTTCCGTCGACCATGGTGCCTCCTTGGATGTACCACTGATGCGGCC
>JAGHSC010000216.1 GCA_018066065.1 Candidatus Cryptobacteroides faecihippi | reverse complement strand
GCGACAACTTCCTGGAAATCCTGGAACCGACGGACGTCTCTTCACTGCTCTTGAATATTCCCGGGTGCGAGACAATTGTGACCACCGGAGGCAAGGCGAGTGAGGAACTGGCAGCCGGGATAGGTGTGGAGTCGATCCCTCCTGTCGAAGGGAATCTGGAAGTAACCATCGGAGACAGACGCATCCGATGGTGGCGCATGCCATCATCCTCCCGCGCATTCCCTATGTCTCTTGAAAAGAAAGCCTCAGCCTACAGGAAACTGTTCATCTAGGCTCCCGCCTCCCCAATCTCCTTGCGGACCCCTTCGAGGATCGGAGCGGCCTTGGCATAGCCGTCTGCCGGAGCCTTCCAGATTGTCGCCAGAAGGATGATTCCGATGACGCCAAAGGCAATGGCTACTTCAAATACTGAATTCCAGCCAAGCTTCTCGGCAATCACACCGAACACAAGTCCGGACACCGTCGTGCTGGCATAGCCAAGAATGCCGGCGATGCCATTGGCGGATGCAGCCACCCTCTTGGTCGCCTGGTTGGACAGAGCGATTCCGATGAGGGCCTGAGGCATGTAGACGAAGAAGCTTGCCATGATGATCCAGACGATGGCCAGATTGTTCAGGCTCCTAGGCGTGAGCCAGAACAGGAAGAAGCACAATGTGGCGCCGAAAAGGCCGACCAGGCATGTCCTCTGGGACTTGCTCTTGAAGAATCTGTCCGTTGCCCATCCGGCAAGGAGTGTACCGACGATTCCGCCGATAAGTTCGGATGCTGCGACGACAGAAGAGGCGGTCTGGATGCTCAGTCCCCTGTCCTGGGTGAGGAACGTTGCCCCCCAGTCAAGAATCGTGAAGCGGATGACGTAGACAAAGAAGTTGCTGACAGCCAGGATCCACACGACAGGATTCTGGAAGACCATCTTCTTGAGAAGTACATCATAGGCCCTCTTGGTGAAGGCTGGATCCTCGACAACTGCCTCCTTGGCAGGAGCATTCTCGTCCATGGTCTCAGGATCAGGAAGCCCCACCGAGGCCGGGGTGTCCTTCAGGCCGAAAAGTATCAGCAAGGCTCCGGCAATCGCGAGCATTGCAGGCACGAAGAAACACCACTGCCATGCTGAATATGAGAAGTGCTGGAGGATCACCGTTCCACAGAGGACGGCGACAAGGCCGGCACCGATGGAATGTGAGCTGTTCCAGATGGACTGCTTCGTGGCAAGCTCGGAAGGCTTGATCCAGTGAGCCATCAGGCTTCCGCATGGAGGAAAGCCCATACCCTGAGTGTAACCATTTATGAGCCAGAGACTTCCAATAAAGACAACAAGTCCGGCGGTTGCCTTTCCTTCAGCGTCGAGGAAGTTGAAGACTCCGTTCATCTCCGTAGAGAATCCGATGAAGATGTTCACAAGGGCGGAAAGAAACAGTCCGGCAGCCATCATCCTCTTGCGGCTGACCCTGTCGGCCAGGAAGCCGTTGACGAATCTGGACACGCCATAGATGATTCCATTGAGCGTCAGGAAGAGACCCAGCTTGGCCTTGCTCAGGCCCAGCTCCGACTCGAGAGCCGGCATCACGATGCTGAAGTTCTTCCTCACGAAATAGAACATGGCATAGCCGATCATCAGGATGATGAGGGTTCTCCACTGCCAGTAATTGTATTTTTTCCTAATGCTCTGGTCCATACCGGATGATGTTTATCGCAAGCACAAAGATAGAATTAATTGTTAAATTTGCAGTACACATCAAACGAACTTACGACAATCAACAGATGAAGAAGACATTCCTTGTTCTCGCCGCACTCGCGGCAATCTGCATCAATGCACACGCCCAAGGCCTGGACGCAAGTCCCAAGGTCCTTGACATCCTTTCCAGGCTGACACTTGAAGAGAAGATCAATCTCTGCCATGGAACACTCGGAGGCTTCTCCGGAGGAGCCGGAGCCTTTTCAGGAGTTGAACGTCTCGGAATCCCTCTCGTACTCTGCACCGACGGAGGACGCGGACCCAACGCCACCATCGGGACCACCGCATTCCCAACAGGACTCAACCAGGGAGCGACATGGAACACCGAGATCATCGAGAAGGCAGGAGAAGTGATGGGCGAGGAGACCAAGGCTCTCGGACGCGCAGTCCTGCTCGGACCGGCCTGCAACATCCTCAGAGACCCGCTGGGAGGCCGCTTCTTTGAATATTTCACAGAGGACCCTTATCTCAATTCAGAGATCACGGTGGCCGTCACCAAGGGCATCCAAAGCCAGGGTGTGGCCGCCTGCGCAAAGAGCTACGCCTGCTACAACAGGGAAAGGAACAGAGACTTCTACATGTCGGTGGTAGATGACCGCACCATGCACGAGATCTATCTCCCTGTCTTCAAGGCAGCAGTACAGAAGGCAGACCTGATGACGATCATGACTGCCGCCAACGGCATGAACTTCGACTTCGTCTGCGACAGCCGCAAGATGATGACCGACATCCTGAAGGACAGATGGGGATTCAAGGGTTTCTCCATGACTGACTGGAACCAGGCCCGCTCCCTCGAGAAGACCAGTTTCGCAGGTCTTGAGGTGTCCATGCCGGGAGGAGACAACTGCAACTTCGGAGCTCCGCTCCTGGAAGCCGTGAAGAAAGGCCGCGTCTCGGAGCGCGAGATCGACGAGAAGGTCGTCCGCATCCTCGGTATCTACGAAAGACTCGGCTATCTCGAGCCTTCAGCCGACAGGGTCGGCGATGCAAGGTACAACACTCCTGAGCACCACGAAGTCGCCTACGAGACGGCCAAGGAAAGCATCGTCCTGCTGAAGAACCAAAACAAGGTCCTCCCTTGGAGCAAGAAGGTCAGGAAAGTACTCGTCACCGGTCCAAATGCCGACAAGAGATTCAACACCCTTGGAATGGGTGGCAGCAGCTGGGTCGAATCAACGTATGAGACAACTGTGCTGA
>JAGHSC010000081.1 GCA_018066065.1 Candidatus Cryptobacteroides faecihippi | reverse complement strand
AGTTAAGTAGTGGTGGTGGTTAATTATATCACAATGAGATAGAGCCATTTAGTTGGTCAACCAATGAAGTTGACAGACACGTCATGCGGTCCGACTACGTGTCGCTTTCTGAAGATGCGGCTCGCTGCTGAGCTGCGAAATCAGCCTTGGCGCGCTCTACGGAGACGGACTTCTTAAGGACAAAACCGGAACCGAGATACTTGGTGCGGACCTCCTCATCGGATGCAAGGGACTCAGGCGTGCCGGTCTGAAGGATGGAACCTTCGTAGAGAAGATAGGCTCGGTCGGTAATGGCAAGGGTTTCACCCACATTGTGGTCGGTGATGATCACTCCGATGTCCTTGTACTTGAGCTTGGCAATGATGTACTGGATGTCCTCGACGGCAATCGGGTCGACACCGGCGAAAGGCTCGTCAAGAAGGATGAACTTAGGGTCGATGGCAAGGGCTCTCGCAATCTCGCAGCGACGTCTCTCTCCTCCGGAAAGCTGGATTCCGAGACTCTTGCGGACCTTTGAGAGATTGAACTCATCGATAAGGCTTTCAAGCCTTTCCTGCCTCACTTCCTTAGGCATACCGGCAATCTCCATGACAGACATGATGTTGTCCTCGACAGACATCTTCCTGAAGACGGAAGCCTCCTGAGGAAGATAGCCGACACCCTTCTGCGCCCTCTTGTACATCGGAAGGTCAGTGATGTCCTCGTCATCAAGGAAGACACGGCCGCCATTCGGGATGATCTGGCCGGTGATCATGTAGAAACTGGTTGTCTTTCCTGCTCCATTAGGTCCGAGGAAGCCAACGATCTCTCCCTGATTGATTTCCATGGAGACACCCTTGACGACTGTCCTGATGCCGTATTTCTTGACAAGATTCTCGCAATGAAGTTTCATATGTATCTGAATGGTTGTTCAATAATAATCCTGTTCTACTTGGTTTCCAGCCCGAAGTCCATCACGAAATTCTTGACAGCCTCATTCTTCTCCATGAGAGCCGTCGCCTTCTCCTGATCTGTGTAAGGCTGGATCTCGGCATCCTCCAGAGGGACGACACCGACAAAGAGCCTGACCTTCGACGAGCCTACTTTCTTCTGAAGGCTGCCTTCGATGTCATGCAGCTTGTTTTCCCTGATCCATTTCTCCTGGGACTCGTTGCTGACCTTGAAAGTAACTTCCTTGTAGCCTTCGTTCACCTCGATGCTGATTGAAGCGTTCTTCAGAGTGCTCGCAAGCCTCGGGCTCTGGGCATAGACCTCAGGGACCTTTGCCCATGCAGCAACAACGGCATCATCATCTGGAAGCTCATCCGACTGGACAGCGGCCTTGACGACAGTCTTCTCGGTTTCCCCTTCACCCATGATCGAGCTGAGCGACAAGGATGCGGAAGTCCTCACCGGCTTCTTTCTAGCCCTCGGTGACGGCGTGCCCGGCTTTGTACCGGAAGTCTCTGACGCCTCGGCTTCCACAGGTGCTGCAGGTGCAGTGGCAGGTGCTGGTGCTGGCACAGGTGCAGCAGGCGATGCCGGAGACGGAGCAACAGGAGCCTGAATCGGAACTGCAGGAGTCTGGACAGGGGCTGCTGGGGCTGATGCCGGTGCTGCAGGAGCCTGGACTGGAGTCGGTTTCGGAGCGGCTGCAGACGCAGGGGCAGCAGCAGGAGCAGCGGCAGGAGCATTGCTGAGGAAGCTGAGCTTCATCAGAGTGAATTCGATGTGAAGGCGCGGATTGACGGCAAGCCTGTAGCCGGACTCGCATGCCGTGGTCGCAGTGAGAGCGTCATAGAGGAACTTCAGGGAGCACCTCGAAGCCTGCTCGGCGTACTTTCTCTTCAGGGAATCCGGCAGCTCGAGAAGGACATCCAGGCCACCGTTCCTGGCGACCATGAGGTTCCTGAAATGAGTGCTCAGCGAAGCACAGAAGTGAAGGGCATTGAAGCCCTTCGAAAGGATCTCGTCAAACTTCAGGAGAGCGGAACCATAATCCCCGGCGAGGAACGACTCGACAAGGTTGAAGCAGTAGTCATAGTCAAGCACATTGAGATTCCTCAGGACTTCCTCGTACTTGACATCCGACCCACAGAATGCAACAGTCTGATCGAATATGGTCAATGCGTCGCGCATCGCGCCATCGGCCTTCTGGGCGATGACATGGAGGGACTCGTCATCGATGGTGACACCCTCCTTGCCAGCGATCATGCGCAGGTTGAGCACAATGTCGGAAACGGAGATCCTGTTGAAGTCATACGTCTGGCAGCGGGACAGGATCGTAGGCAGGATCTTGTGCTTCTCCGTCGTCGCCAGGATGAAGACAGCATGTGCAGGCGGTTCCTCAAGCGTCTTGAGGAAGGCATTGAACGCCGCTGGGGAAAGCATGTGGACCTCATCGATGATGTACACGCTGTACTTGCCGACCTGAGGAGGGATCTGCACCTGCTCCATAAGGTTCCTGATGTCCTCCACACCATTGTTGGAGGCAGCATCAAGCTCATGGATGCAGTAGGAACGGCCCTCCTGGAAGGAAAGGCATGACTCACACTCTCCGCACGGATCCATCTGCTCCGACGGATTGGAGCAGTTGATCGCCTTTGCGAATATTCGTGCAGTGGTGGTCTTTCCCACTCCTCGCGGTCCGCAGAAGAGGTAGGCATGCGCCAGCTTGCCCCTGATGATGGAGTTCTTCAGGGTCTGGGCTATGTTGTCCTGTCCGATGAGTGTCTCGAAAGAATCCGGACGATATTTCCTTGCTGATACTATGTACTCTGGCATAACATACAAATGTACATAATATTTCGTACATTTGTCACAGGACATAACACAAGCATAACTTTTTACGACACTATGAAAATCAGAATCAGTACACTTGCCGGCATCATTGCCGCACTGCTCATGACCACCGACTTGTTCGGTCAGGCACAGATAACCACCAAGAAGGAAAAGATCAAGGACTTCGCCAGCAGGACGACCAAGATCGTCCTCAGCGGAGATGAACTTCTTGACGATGTTCTCCAGGACTGCATCAGCGGCAGCTGGAACGTATCACCATACGAATTCTGCAGCATGGCAGAGTTCGAGGCACTGAAATCCAACCCTGGATTCTACTTCCTGATGGTCGTGAAGGGCCAGTTCAGGAAGGAGAAGGAGCCGGGAATCGACATGATCACTCTCATCAAGGGAGGAGAAGGAGCAGACAAGTCGGTCAATGACATGATCGAGCTTGCGACTTTCCCTCTCAGAGCATCCGAAGAGCCCACCGGAAGGGAGTTCCTGATGCTGCCTGTCATCATCAGGCAGATCCAGGACAAGGCCATCGGCATGACCCAGTCCGAACTGAAAGCCTATTCCGGAGGATTCACTGTCAGCCCGAAGGTCTTCGGGAAGATCTGGAACAAGAGGATCCATTTCAGCAAGGACGACCTTTCGCCGCAGATCAATGCAAGCGTGATGAAGAATCTCGACGAGGACATCATCATCGAGGAGGATGAGGAAGATGTGGACGAGATCTTCGAGGCCGGGACCTACAATGCAGTGGTCAGCTACATCGTCGCCCCTTCTGAGCCTAAGGATGGCTCGATCTGCTACAAGATGCTGATCGGGGCAGACACACACGAGCTGTATTATTTCAAGAAGCACAAGATCAGTGCCTCGAAGGGAGCCGGCTTCCTCGCAAGCGACATGAAGGCCATCTCCAAAGTCAGGAAGAAGAAGAAATAGATGATTACAGGACAGGCAGGATGCGGACTCCGCTACGCCGTCAAGAGAGGCGGGAATGCGGTAGGTTACTGCTCACTGAGCATAAGATGCGGGACACGTGACGAGGGGGACAGGCACAGCGGTCTGGCCCACTTCACCGAACACACCCTCTTCAAGGGAACTGAAAGGAAGAGTGCAAGAGTGATCAACGGCTATCTCGACAGGCTTGGAGGAGAGCTCAATGCATTCACCACCAAGGAAGAGATCGTGCTTCACTCGACAGTCCTCAAGGAAGACCTCGGCAAGGCCGCCGGGCTTCTTCTCGAGATTGCCACCTGCCCGACATTCCCGGAGGAAGAGATAGAAGTTGAGAGAGGAGTGGTCATCGACGAGATCAACTCCTACAAGGATGCCCCGGCGGACGACGTCTACGACAAGTTCGAGGAGGCACTCTTCGAAGGGCATCCCCTTGGACGGTCGATCCTTGGGACAGCAGCCAGTGTCAGGAAGATAACCTCCAAGGAGCTGAGACAGTTCGTCGCAGAGATGTTCACCCCGGGCAACATGGCCCTTGCCATCGTTGCCGACATCGACGAGAGGAAGATGGAGGAAGCGGTCCTCAAGCTCATCGACCGCTACTTCACCACGCCTGCCGTACCGAGCATCGAGAGGGCCATCATACCATTCGTTCCGGCACCGGCATTCAACAGGACCGTCGAGAAGAGAAACCATGAAGTCAACGCCGTGCTGGGGAACATGGCACCATCGATCTACGGTGCCGAAAAGAGGTTCTCCACCATCCTGTTCAGCAACATCCTCGGCGGACCGGCATCCAATTCGATGCTGAACGACCTGCTGAGGGAGCGCAACGGATGGGTCTACGGAGTCGAAGCCTCCTACACACAGTACACCGAGTCCGGAATCCTTGCAATCAGCCTGGGATGCGAGCGGAACAACCTGGACAAATGCATCAAGGCAGTCTGGAAAGTCATCGGAAAGCTTCAGGACGAGCCGATGTCCGAATCCAGGCTGAAGGCAGCCAAGAAGCAGCTGCTTGGACAGCTTGCCATCAGTTCCGACAACGGAGAGACCCAGTGCCTCTCGATGAGCAAGAGCCTCCTGTCCTTCGGGACCATACCGACCGACGGCCAGAACATCAAGGCCATCGAGGCCGTCAGCGCACAGCAGATCCAGGAGATCGCGCGTGAGATCCTCAACCCGGAAAAGGTCTCCTCCCTCATCTTCCTCTAGAATGATCAAACCTCTGAATATGAACAGAATCACACTCGCATCACTTGCGACCCTCGGGTCATTGGCCATCAGCTGCTCAGGAGGCACATCGAAGGCACCTGACCCCGTAGGGGCGACTCCAAGCCCGCAGCAGGTCGAATGGCAGAAGATGGAGATGAACATGTTCTTCCACTTCGGGCCGAACACGTTCACCGGAAGGGAATGGGGTCTCGGCAATGAGGCCGAGGACATCTTCAACCCGACAGACCTCGACTGCAGGCAATGGACATCGATCGCCAAGGCAGCAGGGTTCAAGGGTGTGATCGTCACCGCAAAGCATCATGACGGATTCTGCCTCTGGCCGAATCCGGTCAGCACCCACACAGTGGCCCAGAGCCCGTGGAGGGATGGCATGGGAGATGTGCTCAAGGATCTCTCGGAGGCTTGCTCCGAAGACGGGATCAAGTTCGGAATCTACATCTCCCCATGGGACAGGAACGACCCGACCTACGGCTCCCCTGCCTACAACGACGTCTACGTGAAGACTCTTGAAGACGCCCACGGCAGGTACGGTGACATCTTCGAGCAGTGGTTCGACGGAGCCAACGGCGAAGGTCCCAACGGCAAGCGCCAGGTCTATGACTGGAAGCGCTTCCACGAGGCCGTGCTTTCGATCCACCCCGAGGCGATCATGTTCAGCGACATAGGCCCGGGATGCAGATGGGTCGGCAATGAAAAGGGAATCGCCGGAGAGACCAGCTGGAGCACCCTCGACACGGAAGGGTTTGGCCCGGGTTCCGACGCCCCTTGCAGGGACACCCTGACCGCAGGCAATGTCTGGGGCGAATGCTGGGTACCGGCAGAGACAGACGTCTCCATCCGGCCGGGCTGGTTCTGGAGGGAAAGCGAGAACGACAAGGTCAAGACACTCGACCACCTTCTCGACATCTACTACTCCAGTGTGGGACGCAACTCTCTCCTCCTCCTGAATGTCCCGCCGGACACGACAGGCCAGATCCACCCAGCCGACTCGGCAAGGCTCATGGAGTTCAAGGCCGCTCTCGACGAGATCTTCAGGGAAGACCTGTCCAAGGGCGCCAAGGCCAAGGCGTCAGCCGTGAGGGGCCGCAGATTCAAGGCCGCAAACGTGCTCGACGGCAGCTACGACACCTACTGGGCAGCACCTGACGGAACCTGCAGGGCATCCCTCACCATCGAGCTCGACGGCATGAAGACATTCAACAGGGTCATGCTTCAGGAATACATCCCGCTAGGCCAGAGAGTCAAGGCTTTCAGCGTGGAGGCCCAGGGTGAGGATGGAAGCTGGACCAGGATAGGCGAAGGCACTACGATCGGCTACAAGAGGATCCTTCTCACTGAGAAGGTGACGGCGAAGGCCATCAGGATCGGCATCGACGACTCGAAGGCCTGCCCGGTCCTCAACGGTTTCGGACTCTTCCTCGACACAATCAAGAACTAAGATGGAAAGCGCAGAAGAACTTTACCTCAGAAGTCACTCCACAGCCCAGACAGAGGCTCTGGACTGGCTTGAAAAGCAGACTCACATCCACACGAACTACCCAAGGATGCTCTCCGGAGCGGTCCAGGGCAGGTTCCTCACCATGCTCACGAGGATTGCCGGAGCACGAAGAGTGCTTGAGATAGGCACCTTCACTGGATATTCAGCGACGTGCTTTGCCTACGGTCTTGATGAAGGAGGCATGGTGGACACGCTCGAGATAAACGACGAGCTCGAGGACCTCATCCGCGAAGGATGGAGAAGAGCGGGGACCGAGGACAGGATCACCCTCCACATCGGCGATGCGAGGAAGACCCTGGAGACCCTTGAAGGTCCCTACGACATCGTGTACATGGATGCCAACAAGAGGGAGTAC
>JAGHSC010000014.1 GCA_018066065.1 Candidatus Cryptobacteroides faecihippi | reverse complement strand
CCTGACCGTGATGTCCCTGCCGTAGGATTTCGGGATGTCCTTGCGTCCCTTGAGGTCGAAGAACTGGGTCCAGGGATGGATGTGGGCCAAGGTCCCGGCAGTCCCTGTCACGTTCTCGACGAGGAAGTGCTCGTAGGTCTGAGGCGTGTCGGGGCGCATCTTGAGCTTGAAGACTACATCGGCCCCATCGACCCTGCAGTCCCTCATGATGACGTTCCTTCCGCCGATGCACTCGCTTCCGAAAGTGAGGACCGAATGGCCGTGGCCGAAGGTACAACCTTCAATCAGGATGTTGGAGTTCGTGCCGTTGGCTGGATCCTGGTCAGCCCAGGGACCCTTGCCTCCCTTGACTGCGATGAGGTCGTCGTTGTTCCTCATACGGCAGCCGCTTATGTGCACGTCCGTGCATGCATCGATGTCGATTCCGTCGGAACTTGGGGCCGGCACTGGCTTGGAAGGTGCGGAGATGGTCAAGTCCTTGATTCTTACCTTGTTGCATTTGTAGAAATGGGTCGTCCAGAATCCTGGGTCCTTCAAGGTTATCCCTTCGAGCGTCACGTTGCTGCAGTTGGCTGCGTAGAAGAGCCTCGGACGCAGGGCCTCGAGGTTCGTGCATGCCGGATTGACCTTTCTCCTGGTCCAGAAATCCCTCCAGAAACGGAGTCCGTTGCCGTCGATCGTCCCTTCTCCGGAGATGGTGAATCCGTCCGTGCCGTAGACGTTGATCAAAGCCGCGATGTAGGGTTGGATCACTCCTTCTATGTGGACTGGAACCACTTGATAGTCAGAGATGTCGTCGCTTCCCTTGAGCTTTGCTCCCTTTCGGAGATGGAGCTTTGTCCCGGGCTTGAAGAAGAGGGAAGAGGTCAGGAAGGTGCCTCCGGTATCACGATGGTCCCTCCGCCGTCTGCGGCCGCCATGTCGATGACTCTCTGGATGGCTTCAGTCTGGAGGACCGTACTGTCCCTTTCCACTCCGTGGTCGGTTATTATGAACCGCTTTCCTTTTCCTGCCTTCCTGCCTTCGGCGGATCCTTTCGAGAACCATCTGTCGATCTGGCTTCCGTCCGGCCATGTCTGTGCCATGACGCTGCCGTGGGAGAGCATCATGGCCATGGTGGCCAGCAGAAGTGTAAAGCGCTGTCTGAATCTTTCCTTTTTCATTTCGGTGTCTTGCAGGCGTAAAGTTACGAAAATAATGTTTTTATTTTATAGGTGATTTTTATGCGGTTTTTTCTTCCGTGTGGCAGTCTTTTTTCGTAAATTTGCGATTTGTTGTAGTAACTATGCAGTTGAACATGAGACTTAAGTCAGATTACATCAAGCCTGAGATCGCTGTCTGGGAATCCTTCATGGATTGCCAGCTGCTTTCCGTCAGTGGCCAGATTGAATCTCCTGGTCTCGATGAAAGCTTTCCCGGAGGGGATGAATAGTGTGTCGGCGATGAAGAAACTCCTTGTCCATATCGTCTTGCTGGTCATGGCAGTCCTGTCATGGTCCTGCTCTGTCCGTGAGGATGTCGGAGGGGCCTTGGCCGGTTCGGTCTTCAGGGCTGTGGCCGATGCAGCCGACGGCAGCAGGGCATTCCTTGACTCTGAGATGAAGATCGAGTGGGATGCAAAGGATTCCATAGCATTGTTTGCCGATGGCCGCAAGGCTCTTGCCGTGGCTTCGAACGGTGGACTGGAGGCAATCTTCACTTCTGATGCCTCTTTCTCCGCAGGCGCTGTCCATGCCATCTACCCTTACTCCGAAGCTGTGTCTTTCCAGGATGGCGCGTTCACTGCATCGATCGATTCCGAGCAGGTCGCAGTCCCTGGATCCTTCGCAAAGGGAGCCAATCTCGCGATTGCATATTCATTGACGGACCAGCTCCGCTTCAGGAATGCTGTGTCTTTCATCAAGGTAAGCTTCAGGTCTGCCTATCCTCAGGCCCGCATCCGCAAGATCACCTTTGAGAGCATCGATCCAAACGCTGCCCTCTCGGGAGACATCCGCATGTTCCCTCAGGTCAAGGACGGAGAGCTGACCTCCATCCTGGTCGGCGTCGAGAATGGATGCAGCAGAGTCTCTGTCGTTGCCGCCCCTGGCGAGTCTCTCGTCCCGGGAGCAGACTACTACATCGCGGCAGCGCCATCCGTGCTGTCTTCCGGCTACCGCATCATCATCACCGATGAGGACGGTCTTTCCTTCTCCAGGGAATATCCATGTGCGGAGAATTCGTCCGCCATCCTCAGGCGCAACATGATAGAGGTCGTCGGCAGGAAGAACATCGATGCCTACACCAGGGAGATGGATTGCTATTCAAGGCTGACATCCGATGCCGACTTCATTCCGGGCCGCTACATGATAGCCAGGAAGATGGGCAATGACTACCGCATCTTCAACGACATGAAGACAGACCCTTTCATCTCGAGCGGAACTCCGCTGGTGGACAAGTTCTTCAACACCGCATATTCGGCAGCCAACAACTCCAACAAGGCTTCGATACTCCTGGACCTGAAGAACGACATCAAGAGGTGGCCTGTAAAGGGCGCTCCGGATTTCATCAGCGACTATGTGCATTATGCCCTGAGGACCGCCTGGGACGACAGTTCCGATCCGGATTCGAAGGTGGCCTACGTGTCCGATTCCTTCATCCTCAACCCTGAGGATGCCTGCACCGTGACAATGGATGACAGCCGGACGATGTCGATGTGGCTCCACTTCATGAATTCCGAGACGCACAAGGCTGATTCCGCCGAGATCACGATTGCGGGATGCACTGCATCCATCGATGCCTCTTATGCGGTACTTCTCAGAGGTACCATGACAGAGGCTGCGGGCGACGAGATGCTCAGGGTACTCTATGTCGGCAAGGGTGACAGCTTTATGTCCTCGGCCGAGGAGTATGACCTCAGGACTCCGGCGATGAATGCCACGACCGTTACGACGACTTTCGGCTTCTGTACCATTCCTCAGGTGACTGTGGATGGCGAGAGTATGAATGAGATGTTCATGATAAGCAACAAGTTCCTCTGCAGCAGCCCGACCACGATGTCGCGTGTCGCGCTCTACCGCAAGGACAGAAGGCTGCTTTCCTTCGGGGAGGTCATGGACTCACGTAAATGAAAATGTTTAATAAAAAATAACTTAATGAATCATGAAAAAAACTGAAAAAGTGATGTTCTACGAGACTCCCGAGGTGGAGATCGTGGATTGTGGGAGTGAAGGCGCTTACTGCCAGTACATTGGTAGCAATAATGACCCGGAATATGGTGACCTGTAATGTGTTGAATGTTTAGAAGTATGGTAAATATGAAAAAGTTTCTGTTTTTGCTTGCATCTGCAATGATGGTTCTTGCAGGTTGCTCAAAGGAAGTCTCAAGCCTTGAGGAAAATAATCCATCGACTGGCATCTATGCAATTTTTACCAACCCTACCTTGTTTGACATGCCTGCTACAAGGGCTCTCTCCAATGCCGGTATATTCTCTTGGGTTGAGAAGGAGAAGATCGATGTCTTCCCTGAGACTCCAGGTGAGCAGATGATCTACACCATTACACCTGATGCTAGCAATGACAAGCTCTGCCAGTTCAAGGTTTCCAGCTTCGAGATGCTTAATGGTACGTACTATTCCCTCTATCCGACCACAGGTGCCGTTGATGACTGCTCTTCAATGACGGTATCCTTCCTTGGCCAGACCCAGAATGGCGACAATAATACTGACCATGTTGCATCATACTATTACTCTACAGCTTCATCTACGATTAAAGACAATGCTGGAGGTTTCTCCTACACCACTCTCGTCAGTACCCTCAGGCTCCCTCTCATCTTTGCTGACGCCTGCACTGTAAGCCAGGTTGTCTTCTCAGTTCCAGAGGCCGTTCTCGCAAAGACTGCTACTGTTAACGTCAAGGCTGGTACTCTCACTCCTGCAGAGATGACAGATGCGCTTACAATCGATCTCAAGGAACCTGTTTCTGTCTCTGCTGGATCAACCCTTACTGTATTCCTTGTAGTCGCTCCTTTCAATATTCCGGGCAGCCTCACTGTCACTGCAAAATGTGAGGATGGTTCTGTCTTCTCTGCGAAGAGAGATCCGTTGTCAGCAGTTATCGGTGCGAACCAGTTCAGGAACATCACAGGTCTTGACATGAAGCCGGTTTCGGATCCAGACGCCACAGTCAATGCAGTCAAGTACGAGAAGGTCACTTCGCTCGCAGATGTCGAGGCTGGTGACTATGTCCTTGTCTGCAAGAACGGTTCAGAGTACGATGCATTCAGCTTCAACAAGCTCATGGAGAACGCTGAGGCTGCTGCCTCACTCGTAAGCGGCTGTGCTGACCTCTCAGCTGTCATCGGCATGTCAAGCAGCGTCTCAAGCAAGCTCGAGGGCAACAACTTCGTCGCTCTCACCGACACCAGGAACACCGACACCGAACTCTACATCCCTGAGGACTTCACCGGCTCAGTCATCAGCATGACCGGCGACTATGTAGAGGGTGCAGCTACTCTCACGACCACCGACGGCAAGTACAGCCTCGGTCTCGACAAGATCAGCGTCGCTCTCGGTTCAGGCAATTCAGCCGAGATCTCAGCTGCCTTCAATGCCGAGGACATCAAGACCATCCTCGCTGCCCTCAACTGGAAGTGCTACGATGCAACATTCGGTGACCTCGTACGCTATGTCGCTTCAGAGTCCAACATGACCCAGGCCCAGCTCGACAACGCGCTCGCAGTCTTCGACATCGCTGCTGTCGTTGCAAAGGAGACCTTCGCAGAGAAGAACATGGCACTCTCATGGACATCACCACCTCAACCAAGATGATCGATGTCTTTGCAAAGTACTATGACAACTTCGTCGTCCTTTCCAAGCTCTACAAGGACAAGGACCTCGGTCTTGCAAAGCCTTTCGGCTTCAACGCTGCAACCAATGGCTTCTCATTCAGCGTTCCTGCTCCTGAGTCAGTATGGTTCACCCGTCTCAAGAACTCCCTTTCTGCTGCCGTAGCTGCCGAGAATGGCTCTACCGATGCTGCTGCATGGGCTGCTGCAAAGACTTCGTTCGTGAACTACTGGAAGGATTACGATGCTGATTTCCAGGTGGGTGACTTCACCGCATTCTTCTCTGGAATCGCAAGGAAGGCTACCGATGCTCTCACCATCGAGCAGTTCAATATCCTTGCAGGCATGGATTGGTCAAAGGTTGCTGCTCTCTATGATGCACGCACTGCCGAGATGACCAAGACTCTCGCTTCAGTAAGCCTCTACAAGAAGGCTGAGTAATCTTCAGCATTCTCATCCATAAGGGCGGTCCCGGTCTTTCCCGGAACCGCCCTTCCTTGTTGATGCTTTTCCGTTATTATCTTATATTTGTGTCATGGTCTACTCAGTTATCGGAACAGGCGCCATCGGTGGATACTATGGCGGCCGTCTGGCAAATGCCGGGAATGAAGTGCACTTTCTCCTGCACAGGGATTATGAACATGTCGTCAGGAACGGCCTCCAGGTCGATTCTGTCAGCGGCAGTTTCCATCTTGACGATGTCCTGGCCCATAAGAGTCCGGATTCGATGCCCAAGAGCGATGTCGTGCTGGTCTGCCTCAAGACTGTCAACAACGCGCTTCTTGGGGAACTGCTTCCTCCGCTTCTGAAGGAGGACACGCTTGTCCTTCTCATCCAGAACGGAATAGGGGTGGAGGCTGACGTACAGGCAATGTTTCCGGGCGTCTCGCTTGCCGCTGGCCTTGCGTTCATCTGCTGCGCCAAGAATGAGCCCGGCCATGTAAACCATCAGTGTTTCGGCTCGATCAACATCGGCAACTACTCCTGTCCTGACCAGTCCAGGGTCGATGCCCTTCTGGCCGATTTCGTTGCGGCAGGTATAGATGCACACCTTGTTTCCTATGATGAGGCACGCTGGAGGAAGTCGGTCTGGAACATGCCGTTCAATGGCATGACCGTCGTCATGCAGGCTCAGACGGATGCGCTCCTCGCCAATCCTTCCATGCGGGCGCTGATCAAGGAACAGATGCTTGAGGTAATCCATGCGGCAAGGCATCTTGGCGTCACAGGCATCGATGATGGCTTTGCGGACAGCATGATCGAGATGACTCTGGCGATGACTCCTTATTCTCCATCGATGAAGCTGGACTATGAGTTCCACAGGCCGATGGAGATCGACTATCTCTATTCGCGTCCTATCTCGATCGCCCGTGAGGCCGGCTTCGAGATGCCGAAGCTTTCGATGCTTGAGGCTCAGCTTCGTTTCCTGGAAGAGAAGAATCTTTGATTCCTTGCTTTGAATTCTCGCGTTTTTTTGCTAAAATTACAGAATCAGGTGCCTTGCACCTTCAAGTCAGACTATCAATTATAACACTTACATTCTTATGGAGAGACGTGATTTTCTCAAGACTTCGGCTCTTGGCCTCGCCGGAACGATGGTCCCATCTTCACTGATGGCTGCATCTTCAAAGAAGAAGGCTTCTGCCAACGATAAGATCAGGCTCGGTTTCATCGGCCTTGGTCAGCAGGCTAACTATCTGCTCAGCAGCTTCATCCGCATGGATGACGTGCAGGTTGTCGCTGGTTGCGATGTCTATGACATCAAGCGTGACCGCTTCGTCAACACAGTGACAAACTACTACACCGAGAAGGGCATGAAGAAGTGTGCTCCTGCGATGTATGAGGACTACAACGACCTCCTCGCCCGTGAGGACATCGATGCTGTTGTCATCGCTACTCCTGACCACTGGCACGCTGCAATCGCAATCGCTGCCTGCAAGGCAAGGAAGGATGTCTATCTTGAGAAGCCTATGACTCTCACCGTCTACGAGGGACAGCAGCTCGTCAAGGCAGTCCGCAAGTACGGCCGTATCCTCCAGGTCGGCAGCCAGCAGAGGTCAAGCTCTGAGTTCATCCACGCTGCCAACATGGCTCGTGAGGGAGAACTTGGACAGATCCGCAAGGTCGAGCTCTTCGTCGGCCGCTGGGATGGTCAGCCTTTCCCTGTGAAGTGCCCTCGTGAGAAGGAGGCAGTTCCTGCAGGTCTCAACTGGGAGAAGTGGCTCGGACCTCTTACCGAGAGCGACTATGTCTACTACTATCCAGACATCGATCCGCTTCTCAACGAGAATGGCGGCGAGAATTGCTGGGGTGCATGGCGCTGGTACAAGAAGACCGGTGGCGGCTACATGACTGACTGGGGTGCTCACATGTTCGACATCGTACAGTGGGCAGTAGGTAAGGACTGCAGTGGTCCTACCGAGGTCATCCCTCCAGGATACAGCTTCTACAAGAACCTCACCTATAAATATGATAATGGTATCGTTGTCGAGGAGACTACCTTCGACGAGCATGGCCAGGGTGTCAAGATCTACGGTGACAATGGCTGGATCGCTGTCCATCGCGGAATGCTCTATGCTTCAGATCCTAAGTTCGAGATGAAGGTCGAGGACAATGATGTTCCTTTCGAGGCACGTGCAGGTCATCACCGCGTGTTCATCGAGTCCGTCAAGTCCCGCATCGACCCTAACGTCCCTGTCGAGGTCGGTCACTCTTCATGCACAATGTGCAACATCGGAATCATCGCCGGTGAACTCGGTCGTCCGCTTGTATGGAACCCAATCGTACAGAAGTTCATGCACGATGACGAGGCTAATGCTCTCAAGCATTACGACTACCGCGAGGGTTATGGCAACCTTCTCGACGTCTAGCATTTGAATATCCACATTCCCAGGGTGGCTTCCTGCTTTCCGGCAGAGGAGCCACCCTCTTGCTTTCCAGCCAGTGTTATCCACCTCTGCGGATAGCGGCCATAGGTGCGAGAGCTGCTGCTACTGACCGATGAAGGAACGGAATGCTGCAAGTTCGTCGCTGTCAGGCTCACGGAAACGGATCTCATCAAGTCCGAGCCTGCCTCTCTTCGAGTTGCCGAGTACGTGATAGGGGATGACCTCCCTGGGCAGTCCGGCATTGCGCTCGATGAATCTGCGCGTCCCTTCGAGGACGGATTCCTGAAGATGGATCTCAGGGATGAAGAGGAATCGGAGCAGCATCTCTGCTCCAGAGGACCGCACCGCATCGAGGTTGCGGGTCATGGTACTCAGGTCGCCATTTGTATATTCATGGTACAGAGTCGGTTCCGCAATCTTGATGTCCCAGATGAAAAGGTCTGTGACGGAGGTCGCCTTCAGAAAGTCTTCCCTTCGGCCGCAGCCGGAGGTCTCGATTGCCGTGTGCAGGCCTGCCTGCCTGGCCTTCTCCAGGAGTTCCAGGGTGAATCCTGCCTGAGCCATCGGCTCACCCCCGGAAATGGTCATGCCTCCGCCAGAGTTGATGTAATGCTCCCTGTCCTTCAGAACCTTTTCCAGCACATCGCCGGAAGCACGCAGGGTCCCTGCAGCCTCGATGGCTCTGGTGGGACAACCTTCAGCGCATCTCAGACAGCCTTTGCAAGACTGCTCCCTCAGGCATGCGTCGGAAAGGATCCGGTGTGGGTCATGATGTGGACAGACTTCCTTGCAGAGACCGCAACCGATGCAGAGGGAAGGGGAGAAAAGAATCTCACTTTCTGCCTTCTGAGACTCAGGGTTGTGGCACCAGGCACACCTGAGAGGGCATCCCTTGAGGAACACCGTCGTCCTGATTCCCGGCCCATCATGGGTGCAGAAATGCTGTATGTCGAAGACTCTGCCTGTCATGTGGGCAAATGTAGTCATTATTACGCAGGTTTTTTCCTATCTTTACTGACTATGAACACTAAAACTGCAATTCTCCTCCTGATCTCCGTCCTCCTCTGCGGGACAGCCTCATCCACTCCTGGCAGGACTGACGGAACCATTGACTACATCAAGGACAATTTCAAGACACCACCCTCATCACATGGACTTGACTGCTGGTGGTGGTGGCTGAACAGCAATGTGACCGAGGAAGCCATCAGCTCGGACCTGGAGGCCATGAAAGAGAAAGGGTTCTACGGAGCCATGATCTTCGATGCGGGCGGACACAACCAGCGTGGCAACAGGAACATCCCTGCAGGCCCGGTCTTCGCCTCCAAGGAATGGCGCAAGCTCTTCGTTCATGCGCTTGATGAAGCTGAACGCCTCGGACTGGAAATCGGATTCAACATCCAGAGCGGATGGAACCTTGGCGGCCCATGCATCACCCCTGAGCATGCAGCCAAGATGCTTACATATTCAGAGACAAGAGTTTCCGGTGGGAATGAGACGGTTGTCAACCTTCCACGCCCGGCATCCAGATTGGATTACTACAAGGACATCGCTGTCCTGGCCTTCCCGCTGGACCCTTCCCGTGTCTCTGACGAACCGGTCAGGGGTTTGGACTTGAAGCTGGGCATCCATGAGCTCGGAGGCAGCGCCCCGGACTGCAGGTTCCTTCTGACAAACGATCCTGCCTCGTTCAGGAAGACGGACGCCAGGCCGCTGATAGTCAATTCTTCTGAAGTCCTGGATGTTACCCGCGGGCTGGGGGAAGACGGCTCCCTGAAGTGGCGTTTCCCTGACGGAGACTGGGCAATCCTCAGGATTGGATACACCTGCACGGGTGCCGTGGTCTCCACATGCAGCAAGGGCTGGGACGGCCTGGTGCTTGACTACATGAGTCCTGATGCTTTCGATCACTACATCTCTGAAGTTGTCCTCCCGATCTTCGAGGATGCAGGTCATCATGTCGGAAAGACTCTCAAGTTCCTTGAGACAGACAGCTGGGAATGTGGAGGCATGAACTGGACAAAAGGCTTCGAAAAATGGTTCAGAACATTCAATGGCTACGACATCATACCATACCTTCCTGTCATTGCCGGCTACATCGTCGATGATGTAACGACGTGTGACTCGTTCCTGGCAGACTTCAGGAAAACGATCGCCGAATCTGTAGCCGTCAACCACTACAAGCGCTTCGCCGAGTTCGCCCACAGCAAGGGAATGGGCATCCAGCCGGAATCCGCAGGCCCTCACGCAGGCCCTCTGGACGGAATCAGGCACTACGCCTTCAGCGACATCGTGATGAGCGAGTTCTGGGCCCCATCACCTCACCGCCCGAGGACTGCCGACCGCTTCTTCGTCAAGCAGGCATCATCTGCCGCCCACGTCTACGGAAAGAGAATAGTCGGAGCGGAATCCTTCACCACGATCGGACCGCACTGGAATGACGAGATCTGGCACAGCCAGAAACCATCCTTCGACCACGAGATCTGCTCTGGACTGAACAGGACCTATTTCCACACGTTCACATGCTCGCCATCCGAGATGGGACTGCCTGGTCAGGAGTACTTCGCTGGAACTCACATCAACCCTCGACTCACTTGGTGGGATGAAGCATCCGCCTTCATGGACTATCTTGCCAGGATCCAGCTCGTGGCCCAGAACGGGAAGTTCGTTGCCGATGCGCTGTACTACTACGGCGACCATGTCCCTAACGTGCTGCCATTCAAGCACTCCGACATCGCCAGGACGATTCCTGGCTACGACTACGATGCAATTGACGAGAATGCACTCCTCTCACTGGAGATTACCCGCGGCGGCTTCCTCAAGGCCCCTTCCGGACTTGAGTACAGAGCTTTGATCCTCCCGAGCCACAAGACCCTTTCCTTCGCGGCGCTGAAGAAAGTCGGACGACTTGTCCGCAAGGGAGCCGTCGTGATAGGTGACAGGCCGGAGCATTGCGTGAGCCTGAAGGGTGGCGCAAAGGCCCAGGCAAGGTTCGCAGCCCTGGCAGACAGGATCTGGGCAGGCAGCAATGCGAAAGGCATCACCCGCTTCGGAAAGGGAAGCGTTGTCACAGGAATGACTGCCAATGAATATTTCCACTCGCAGGGCCTTCCTGCAGACTTCAGCATTGCCGAGGATGCGACGCTCAGGGACTTCGACTACATCCATTACACCGTCGATGGACGCGATTTCTACTTTATCAGCAACATGACCGACAGGCCTGCTGATGTGACCTGTTCATTCAGAGTGCATGGGCGCCGTCCTGAATCATGGAATGCACTGGATGGAACCATACTCAGCCTTGAGGCCTTCAGCCAGGCGGGCGGTATCACTTCAGTCCCGATCCATTTCGACCCTTGCGGAAGCGCACTCATAGCATTCGATGGGAAGATTCCTGATGACTGCCAGGGTACGGCTGCCTCGAACTGCAGGGTACCTTCAGCGACAATCCCTGTCGATGGGTCTTGGGACGTCTCCTTCGACCCAAAGTGGGGAGGCCCTGCCCATGTCGTGTTCGACAAGCTTATCGACTGGACCGAGTCTGAGGATGATGGCATAAGGTACTACTCCGGAAAGGCTGGATATTCAAAGAGTTTCAGCATGCCTGAAGTGGACAGGGACAAGTACGGCTATGCCATCGATCTCGGATCGGTAAAGGATGTTGGCTTCGCATCGGTGAAGGTCAACGGCGTCGACAAGGGCGTCGTCTGGACTGCCCCTTTCCGCGTGGATGTCACTGATGCAATCCGCCAGGGAGAGAACCATCTGGAGGTTGTTGTCGTCAACTCATGGTTCAACAGGGTAACCGGTGACCAGCAGCATCCGGAAGGAAAGACCTACACTTCTACAAACATCGACCTTGGAAATGATTTCCTTGGGCGGAAGAAGGCAAGCATCACCCTGTCCCCATCAGGCCTGCTTGGCCCGGTGTCCGTTGTGATATTCTGATAATAAGGTTATCTTTGCCACCCATTTCCCTTCAAGAACATGCCATCATTCCTCCAGATAGAGAACATCTCAAAGTCCTATGGCCCGAAGATACTCTTCGAGCACATCGGCTTCAACATCAATGAAGGCGACAAGATCGCCCTGATCGCCCCGAATGGAACTGGAAAGACCAGCCTCCTGCGCATCCTCGCAGGCACGGACAGCTCCGATTCCGGCGGAAGGATCATCTTCCTCAAGGACATCAGGATTGCCTTTCTGGAGCAGGAGTACGCCTTCGATCCGGAGGCGACTGTCTGGGACCAGATCATCACTGACAGCAGAAAGTGGACGGAACATCTTGATCCAGAACATCTTGCTGAATATGAGCTCCGCATCCGCCAGCTTCTCACCTCATTCGGCATGTCCGACTGGGACAGGAAGATGAAGACTCTTTCAGGAGGCGAGGTCAAGCGAGTCGCCATCATCGTCATGCTTGCATGCGAGGCGGACTTCTACATCATGGATGAGCCTACCAACCACCTTGACATCGATGCGATCGAGTTCCTGGAGAACTACCTCTCCCATGCGCGATGCACCCTGCTCATGGTGACCCATGACCGCTATTTCCTTGACAGCGTGGCAAACACTGTCATGGAGATGGACCACGGCGCTGTCTACATCTACAAGGGCAACTATCAGAACTACCTGGAAAAGAGGCAGGAAAGGATCGACAACTACAATGCGGAGACAGACAAGGTCAGGAATATCCTCAGACGCGAGCTTGAGTGGATGCATGCGAGCCCATGCGCGCGCACGGGAAAGGCCAAGTACCGCAAGAATGCCTTCTACGAGCTGAAGGACAGGGCGGAGCAGGTCTACCGCACGAACCAGCTGGACCTCGGGGAAATGGGCCAGGCAGCACGACTCGGCACCAAGATCATTGACTGCAAGGACCTTTCATTCTCCTATGACGGGAAGTACTATCTCAAGGACTTTACCTACAAGTTCCAGCGCTACGAAAGAGTCGGCATCGTCGGACGCAACGGAGTAGGAAAGACAACATTCATCAACCTCCTCATGGACAGCCTCAAGCCTGGAGACAACGGTGTCGTCACCGGTACGATTGAAAGGGGAGAGTCGCTCAAGATCGGACTCTACCGCCAGAGCGGGATGAAGTTCGACGAGGACCAGACCGTCCTGGAGACTGTCAATGACACCCATCTGCTGAACAGGTTCATGTTCCCTCACGACATGCTCAACAACCGCATCAGCAAGCTTTCCGGAGGAGAGAAGAGGCGTCTGTACCTCCTTACGGTACTGATGCAGCAGCCGAACCTGCTGGTAATGGATGAACCTACCAATGACCTCGATATCGTGACCCTGAACGTCCTCGAGGAGTATCTGAAGGAGTTCAAGGGCACTCTCATCATAGTCTCGCATGACCGTCATTTCCTTGACAGGCTTGTCGACCATCTCTTCATCTTCTGCGGAGACGGCAAGGTCAAGGACTTTGTTGGAAGCTACAGCCAGTACCGTGACTACATAAAGGACTACGAGGCTGAGCAGAAGAGCAAGGCCAGGGAGGCAGAACGTGCCCAGAAGGCTGCGTCTGCACAGTCTGAGCCTTCTGTCAGAAAGACCGATGGCCCACGCAAGCTCAGCTACAAGGAGCAGCGTGAACTGGAGCAGCTGGACAAGGATATTGCCGCCCTCAATGCCGAAAAGGCTGAACTGGAATCCAAGATGAACGGTGGAGTCACCGACCATTCCGAGCTTCAGAAGCTTGCATCCCGATTCTCGGAAGTCTCAGGCCTTCTCGATGAGAAGGAGATGCGCTGGCTGGAACTGTCTGTCTAGGCTTCCCTGAAGAACTTGTCGACTTCCTTCACGGACTCTGGAAGGGCGAAGACCGCTACCCTGTCGTACGGCTGGATCAGAGTGTCGCCGACAGCTATCAGTGATTCGCGTCCCCTGATGACACCTCCGATCACAGCGTCCTTAGGGAACTTGAGGCCCTTGAGAGGCGCCTTGGTAACTGCTGCGCCTTCCGGCACGATGTATTCAAGTACTTCAGCGTCGGTTCCGCTCATGTACTTGATAAGCCTGGCCTTTCCACTGATCGTGAACTTGAACAGACGGCCAGCCGTGATGAGCTTCTTGTTGATGACGGAATCCACTCCCATCTCTTCCGCAAGATGGATGTACTCGATGTTCTCGACTTCGGCGATTGTCCTTTCCACACCGAACTTCTTCGCCATGACGCAGGCCAGGACGTTTGCCTCATCGTTGCCGGTGAGGGCGACGAATGCATCGTAGTCCCTGATTCCCTCCTCGAGAAGAAAGTCGGAATTCCTTCCGTCACCGATGACGAGCAGGACATTGTCGTCAAGCTTCTCTGAAAGCTCGATGCCTTTCTCCCTGTCCTTCTCGATGATCTTGATGTGGCTGATCTTCTTGCTGAGCTGGTCGGCTGTCAGCTCGGCGATCTTGGATCCTCCCAGGATCATTACCCTGTCGATCTCCACTGTGTTGTGTCCCAGGAGCTTCCTGAGGAATGAGATGCCTTCCCTTGTGGCCACGATGAAGACCAGGTCATGGTACATCAGCTTGGTGTCGAATTTCGGGATGATGGTCTGGGCACCTCTTGTGATCGCAATGACTCGGAACTGGAGTTCGGCCTTGGATGTGATTGCTGCGAATTCGGCAATCTTCATGTCCAGGAGAGGGGAATCCTCCTCCAGCCTGAATGCCTCGATCTGAAGCTTTCCCCTGGCGAAGTCCATTGACTCCACGGTCGATGAGTGCTTGAGAAGGTCGTAGATCTCATCTGCAGCCAATCTCTCAGGGTAAAACATGAGCTCGATACCCATCTGCTTGAACAGAAGCCTGTTCTCAGGCGTGAGGAAGTCGTTGTCGTTGATTCTCGCGGTTACCTTGGCTGCACCGAGGTTCTTGGCCAGCAGTGCGCTGACGATGTTGACCTCCTGAGGCACGAACGGGACCACCGAGATGAAGAGGTCTGCGTTCTGAACATCAGCCTCCCTCATTCCCTTGAGAGAGGATGGGGGACTCTGTATCGTTGTGATGTCCGCACTTGCGTTGAGGCTTTCCAGCCTTTCGAGGTTGTCGTCGATGACGGTGATGTCATTAGCCTCGTGACTGAGCATCTTGGCCAGATGTGAACCGACTTCTCCGGCTCCTTGGATCACGATCTTCATGTCGTCTTTCTTAAGTGTTCAAAAATTCCGTTCCCCTTGATGAATGCAAGGGGTACTATCCATGACGGATAGAGCTTTGGACCCGCAATGGTCCTGTGCGTCGAAGCATAGGCTTCAATCTCGCCGATGCCTGGCTTCCGACCCATCTTCCGGAACTCCCGGTGGGCCTCGAACACTGCCTTGCAGCATTCCTTCTTACCCGTCAGCCTGTAGACTGCGGCGCTGCAGAGATCCAGCAGCATCCTGAACCTGATGGTCATCCCTGCCTTCCTGCATGCCCTTTCAGCAGCCTTCTGCGGAGTTACCTCCCTGACTTCCCTGAGCGAGATTGTCTTTGCCAGGTTGTTCTGAAGCATCAGGAGGTTGTTCCTGAAGTTCAGCTTCAGCTTCCACGGAGAATCGTTCGGCAAGGTTCCTCCCCCGACATGCCAGACCACGGATTTCGGCACCACTGAAATCCTTTTCCCTTCAAGCTGGAGTCTCCAGCAGAGGTCGATTTCCTCCATGTGTGCAAAGAACCTGTCATCCAGCCCATTCATGTCTGAATATGCATCCTTCCTGACGAGTAGGCACGCACCAGTCGCCCAGAAGACATCTGCGGGCTGGTCATACTGGCCATGGTCCATCTCCAGGCGCTTCATGACCCTGCCCCTGCAGAATGGGTAGCCGAACCTGTCAAGGAATCCGCCTGCCGCACCCGCATATTCAAAGCTGTCCTTGTCGTAGTAGGAGTGGAGCTTCGGCGCGCAGGCTGCGCAGTCCCA
>JAGHSC010000176.1 GCA_018066065.1 Candidatus Cryptobacteroides faecihippi | reverse complement strand
GAGTATCATTCCTTCGGGTTAACCCCTCAGGCCTTCCCTGACAACCGTTGTGGTTCTCATTGGAAAGGACTGCAAAGTTATGCTCTTTTTTTGAAAAATCAAATTTTTTTGAAAAAAGTTTTCGATTTCTCTCTAATTTTCTGCCCGAGCTTTGCCCTCGAGCGAAAAATACTCTATCTTTGAGCAACAGAATGACAGAGGTATGATCATCAAGGCAGAAGGTATCAGAAAGAGTTTCGGGGACCTTCCCGTTCTCAAGGGAATAGACTTCAATGTGGCTGAGTCCGAGGTTGTGTCCATCATGGGCGCCTCCGGAGCCGGCAAGTCCACCCTCCTTCAGATTCTCGGAACCTTGTCCACCCCGGATGAGGGATCCTTGATCATCGATGGCACCGATGTGCTCAATCTGAGCAGCAAGGACCTTTCTGCTTTCAGGAACCGCAGGATTGGCTTTGTCTTCCAGTTCCATCATCTTCTTCCGGAGTTCAATGCCCTTGAGAATGTCATGATCCCGGCTTTCATCGCCGGGCGTTCCGACAAGGATGCCAAGGCCGAGGCTGTGCGCCTGCTGAACGACATGGGACTTGGACAGAGAATGGACCACAAGCCATCTGAACTTTCCGGCGGAGAGCAGCAGAGAGTCGCGATTGCGAGAGCCCTTGTCAACAGGCCTGCCATCCTCTTTGCCGATGAGCCTTCCGGCAATCTTGACACGAAGACCAAGGCTGAGATTCATCAGCTGTTCTTCGACCTTCGCGACAGCTATGGCCAGACGACAGTCATCGTCACCCATGACCCTGAACTTGCTGCCATGTGCGACCGCTCGCTTTTCATGCGCGACGGATTGTTCGTCGATGAATGATGCTCTGAGACCTGCTGCTCATGAGTGTCTTCCATTTCCAGAGATTCGATGTGCGGAATGACCTTTCAGCCATGAAGGTCAACACTGACGGTGTCCTGCTCGGTGCCGTCACGGACGTGTTCCCTGAAGATCGGTCAGTCCTGGACATCGGAACGGGCACCGGCACTATCGCCCTGATGCTCGCCCAGAGGCTTGGAGACCTCTCCGACAACTTCCTCGTCCATGCAATCGACATAGATGAGCCATCGGCGGCAGAGGCGTCCGCCAACTTCGTGGATTCACCGTGGAATTCCAGCCTGCGTGCCTTCAGGATGGGACTGAAGGAATTCTCCATGCCGGATTCGCCGGGTGAGGCTGCCTATGACCTGGTCGTCTCGAACCCACCATATTTCGATAGCTCCCTGAAGGCGCCTTCAGAGAGGAGGAACAACGCCCGCCACGTGGGGGACCCTGAGGATGGCACCGGGGTCGAGGCTCTCTCCTACAGGGAGGTGCTTGAATATTCAATGAGCCACCTGCGTCCCGGAGGAAGGGTTGCGGTGGTGCTGCCGAGCGATCAGGAGAAGGCGCTTCTCCGCCATGCGCGCATGCGCGGCTTTGTCCCATGGAAGATCCTGCGCGTGAAAAGTGTCCCAAGAAAGGCTGTCTCAAGGATCATCGTTCAGTTCCGCCGTAAGGGGGAGTGCCCCGAGGCGGTCGAGGAGGAGATTTCCATCATGGACGAAAAAGGGAGACATACCTTGCAGTACATCTCCCTGGTGAAGGATTACTTGTTAAGTTCGACCTTTTCTCGTTGATTGGGGGATCAATCCTTCTTTTTCAACTTGCTGAACTGGTGACGTCGGAACGACTCCTCGCCGAGGAAAAGCTTTGCCACCTTCTCGCCTGAAAGCACTTTCCTGTACTCGGCGATGTATTTCCTGTCGATCTCTATCCCGGCTTCCTGGCTCTTGAGGTACTTGTCCAGGAGGGATGCAATCTCCTTGTCGCTCTTGTTTGACTCGATCGCTTCCTGAAGCTGCCTGTAGATGGCCATGCCCTCCTTGAAGGCATGTCTCTTCTCCTCCTCGCACTTGTTGTAGATAGGCCAGAATTTCTCGGCCTCGGCGCTCGTCAGGCCGACGGCGTCGGTGAGGAATGCAATCTTCTCGATCTTGACGCGCTCCTTCCATCCGCCGTTCTGGCAGTTTTCCTTGCATTTGTCCTGCGCACCCAGCACCGTGGATGCCAGGAACAGCATGATCGCTGTGATTGTGAGACTGATCTGTCTTTTCATCTTACTTTAACATCTGGTTTTCCATCATTTCCAAGACCTCTGCACTCACCCCGCTCTCGATGAGGTAGTCGATGATGTCTTCTTCATCCATCACGTCTTCCTCGGTTGTGTCGTACTCCTGCCACATCATGTACGGCTGGTCTGCCGATGCGAGGTCGGCGTAGACCTCCTCGTCTGCGTCCCAGCTGCCGGCTGACTCCATCCTGGATCCGGTGGATCTGAGGATGGCGGTTCCGACCACGAACAGTATGGCAAAGCATGCGGCAAGGGCAAGGTACGGAGTCAGGTCAAGCCTTCCGGATCTCTCGCGGACGGCATGGCCGGAGCCCTGCGGAATCGACGACAGGCGCACACGCAGGTCCTCGAAATACCCTTCGGGCACCTCGTGGAAGTTATGTCTGTCATCGTGTCTCAATGTCTCCATGTCAATGATTTGCGCTTATTTGACATTATTATTGTGCGGAGGTTTAATCTTCTCCTCCAATTTCTTTCAAAAGATAACCCTGTACCTTTTCGCGGGCCAGGTGATAGGATGCTTTCAAGGCCCCGGTCGAGATCCCCATGATCTTCGAAATGTCTTCGTACGGAATCTCTTCGTAGTACCGCATCAGGAACACTGCCTTCTGCCTGGCCGGGAGCTTCTGGATGGCCTTGGACAGGGCTCTCTGGGCCTCGTCGCCGTTGAACCACGGGTCGTCCTTGATCCTGTCCTCCATCATGCTGTCGATGCTGCTGAATCTCAGTGCCTGCCTGACTTTCATCTTCTGGAGGTGGTTCAGAGCCTCGTTCGTCGCGATCCTGTAGATCCAGGTGAACAGCTGGGACTCTCCTCTGAATGATGGCAGGGCAGTCCAGACCTTCATGAATATTTCCTGGAGGAGGTCGTCGGTGTCCTCATGGGAGCACAGAAACCTGCGGACGTGCCAGTAGAGCCTTTCGCTGTAGCTCTTGACGAGCTCATTGAAAGCCTCTTCCATCCGTCCGCCTGAGATGAGTATGGCAATCTCCCTGTCTGTCATCGTTCCTGTGGCTGGGAGCTTGTCAGCAAGTATTTTGCCAAACTTATGGAAATTGACTCCTTTTGATTATTTTTGCATGTTATGAATGAAATAAGGAATTTCTGCATTATAGCCCACATCGATCACGGCAAGAGCACACTTGCCGACAGATTGCTGGAATTGACGAAGACACTTTCCGACAGGGACATGGAAGCCCAGGTCCTGGACGACATGGACCTTGAGAAGGAAAAGGGTATCACGATCAAGAGCCATGCGATCCAGATGGAGTACATGAAGGATGGACAAAAGTACATTCTCAACCTCATCGACACTCCGGGGCACGTCGACTTCTCCTATGAAGTTTCCCGCTCGATCGCATCATGCGAAGGTGCCTTGCTGGTGGTGGATGCCTCCCAGGGCATCCGTGCACAGACAATCTCCAACCTTTACCTGGCCATTGACCACGGTCTGAGACCATCCCTGTCCTGAACAAGATCGACATGGA
>JAGHSC010000214.1 GCA_018066065.1 Candidatus Cryptobacteroides faecihippi | reverse complement strand
ACTCTGAATCCTTATCCGATCTTCCCGCACCATCTGGTCATCTCCAGCGAGCAACACACGCCTCAGTCCATATGGCACAGATTCCAGGATGCCACAGACTTCGTTTCCCGGAACCCTGACATTGTCTGCTTCTACAACGGACCGCAAAGCGGGGCATCGGCTCCGGACCACATGCATTTCCAGGCATGTCCTTCCGGGCTTATGCCGCTCCAGAACGACGTCGACGAGGCGATACGGACCGGTTCGGACCTCTTGGCCAGCCTGGCCAATGTCAAGGAAGCACGTCTCTTCCACTACAGGCATTACACCAGGGGCGTCTTTGTCCTCAGGGGCGAGACCTCAAAGTCCCTCACAAAACTCTTCTACCGCCTTCTTGACTGTGCCCAGCCGAAGGACGGCGAAACCGAGCCAAGGTTCAACTTCATCCTCTGGCGCTGTGGCGGCGAGTTCCGCTGCGCAGTCATCTTCCGCGAGAAGCATCGCTCGCATCACTACTTCTCGGATGGCCCTGACCATCTTGCAATGAGCCCTGGCTGCGCCGACATGGCAGGAGTATTCGTTGCTCCACGCGAGGAAGACTTCTGCAAGCTTGACGAAAGCCTTCTGGCTGAGATGGTTGGAGAGGTGACTCTGTCGGCGGAAGGCGAGGAAGCCATCATCTGGCGCCTTTCGAGGAAGCAGCCAGCCCTCGAAGTCGGCATCATGTCAGCCGAACAGATCGAGTTTGAGATCATCTCGGATGGAGCCGGAGTCCAGAAGGCCACATTCTCCGAAGGGAAGATCTCCTACTGCGGAGCCCTCTACGACGAACTCATGTTCGAGGCCCAGACCGAGTCCACGATGTTCTCCGAGCCATCGTTCATCCTTCACGGAGTGACAATCGGCGTCGGCTTCCATTGGGAACGAAAGCTTACCCAGAAGTTCGCTGGCTCGCTCAAGATCATCGTTGACGGGAAAAAGCTCACGGCAGTGAACATCATCGGCGTCGAAGACTACCTGCTCAGTGTGATCTCCTCCGAGATGAAGTCCTCCGCCAGCCTGGAATTCCTGAAGGCGCACGCTGTCATCTCCCGTTCCTGGGTCATGGCCCAGATCAAGGCCCGCCACCGTCGGGAGCCTGCGAAAGAAAATGTACTGCCATGCAACCTGCCGTCTCTGGTGACCATCCTGGACGGAATGGCTTCCAAGGCAGGATCCGAGGACACTGCGTCCTCTGCCTCTGAATATGTGAAATGGTTCGACCATGACGACCACACACTCTTCGACGTGTGCGCGGATGACCATTGCCAGCGCTACCAAGGCATCGGCATGGCGGTCGGAGACACGGTCAGGAAGGCAATCGATCAGACCTGGGGCCAGGTCCTGACCTATGGCGGAAAGATCTGCGATGCGCGCTTCTCCAAGTGCTGCGGCGGCGTGTCCGAAGTCTTCGAGACCTGCTGGGAGGATGCTGAACATCCTTATCTCCAGGCACTTCCCGACACCCCTGATCACGATCCGTCAGGCCATCCCTTCTGCGACACCGACGACGGATCCATCCTCACCCAGGTCCTTAACGACTATGACCTGGAGACCAAGGACTTCTTCAGCTGGCGGACTGAATATTCACGTGCGGAGCTTTCCTCCCTTGTGAACCGCCGCTCCGGAATGGACTTCGGAACGATCCGCGACCTTGTCCCTGTCGAACGGGGGCTTTCCGGAAGGATCAGCCGCCTCCTCTTCAAGGGCGACAGGAAACAACTTGTCGTGGGCAAGGAACTGATGGTCAGGAAGTGGCTCTCCGAGTCGCACCTCAAGAGCTCTGCGTTCGATGTCCGCTGGGAAGGGGAAACCCTCGTCCTGGAAGGAAAGGGCTGGGGCCATGGAGTCGGCCTTTGCCAGATCGGCGCTGCCGTGATGGCCTCCCGCGGGTACACATATTCACTGATACTCGAGCATTATTATCCTGGCAGTACGCTGGAAATAATTGAAAATCAAGATGGAAGATAACAGGAAAAATGGAAGGGGGCCGTGGCTGTGGGTCCCGCCCCTCTACATATTCGAAGGTTTGCCGAATGCAATCGTGAACACCGTCTCGCTGATCGTGTTCAAGAACATGGGCATGCCGAACGACAAGCTGACCCTCTACACGTCTCTCCTGTCGTTCCCGTGGATCCTGAAGATTGTCCTCAGCCCGTTCGTCGACACGATCGGACGCAAGAGGACCTGGGCCGTGATGATGCAGCTTCTGATGATGGCATGCGTACTGACGCTCGGACTTACCCTGCCTCACTGTCCGCTGAGCCTGATCCTCATCCTGTTCACGCTGACGGCCTTCGCCTCGTCGTTCCATGACATCGCCGCCGACGGCTTTTACATGCTGGGCCTGGATGACCACACCCAGTCCCTCTTCGTCGGCATCAGGAACACCTTCTTCCGCCTTGCCCTCCTCTGCGGCCAGGGCTTGCTCGCAAT
>JAGHSC010000219.1 GCA_018066065.1 Candidatus Cryptobacteroides faecihippi | reverse complement strand
TCTCTGTCCCGTGCTCATCCGTGACGACCACGTCCTTGTCCAGTGCGCTGACAGTCCCGATCTTGCCGTTGTAGTAGCGTCCTTCACCGGAGACGTCGTTGCGGATGAACATGACCTGGGCACCCACCTTGAGACCCAGCTCAGTGTCCGCCGGGTAGGCATTCTCTGGGAATGAACCGTCGATCTTAGCCTCGAATGTCCTTTCCTCGGAATCGATCTCTTCCATCTTTGCCCTGTTGACCGCGTCGGCCTGGGCATTGTGGGTCGTCAGCCTGATCCATTTCTCGTCCTCCGGCGGGATGAATGATGGGTCGAACCTTGTGTTAAGGGCCGTCAGGGTGTTTCTGTGCGGGGTCCCTGTCCTGATGTCGTTCAGGATCGCGAGAAACTCCGCATCCTTCTGCCTGTGGATGCGCTCCAGCTCGATGATCACGTGCGGGAGTTTCCGGAATGCCTTGGAATTGAAGAAGAAGGGGGAAGGGTAGACCTGCTCGAAATAGGGTCTTTCCGAATCCTTGATGACAGGAGGAAGCTGCTGGATGTCACCGATCATCAGGAGCTGGACACCACCGAACGGCCTGTCGTTCCTCCTGTAGGTCCTGAGGACGTGGTCCATCGCATCGAGGATGTCGGCTCTCACCATGGAGACCTCGTCTATGACCAGGAGGTCCAGTGTCCTGAGGATCTTGATCCTTTCCCTGCGCAGGGTCCGGTTGCGTTCCGGCATCTGATACTCCGTCACAAGTTCCTTGACGTCAGGAAGATAGGGACACAGTGGGAGTTGGAAGAATGAATGGATGGTGACTCCGCCGGCGTTCATCGCGGCGACTCCGGTCGGAGCGACGATGGCGCATCTCTTGGAAGTGTTGGCTACAATCTCCTTGAGGAAGGTTGTCTTCCCGGTGCCAGCCTTGCCGGTGAGGTAGACTGAAACCCCTGTCTCCTGCACATATCTTTCCGCCAGCAGGAAGCTTCTGTCCTTTTCAATCTGCATAGTCATTGGAGATTAGACTGCTAAGATAAGAATAATCCTTGCAACGGAGTTAAAGAAACAGAAATATATGCCTATATTAGTAGTTCCCACTCGGGATAAATAAACCATACGAAATGAAAAGATCATTCATAAAGACATTCACAGCCCTTGCGTGTACACTTGTCATTGCCTGCACGGCAGGTGCGGCCAACCCGAACAGGCAGATAGACAGACTGGCCAGGAGCATCTGGAAAGGCTCCATCGACAACATGACCAGGGACCGTCTGTATGCCATGTACCGGATGCAGGACTATATGGACAGCCTTTCAAGCGACACGTTCAACGCGTACCTCAAGGCTGATGAGCAAACGCGCCGGGAGATGGAGAAGGGAACTGTGCTCAGGTACTACCAGATTGCCCTCGACAAGCTGGTCCGCGAGATTCCAAGGACCAGGGTGGAGAAGGGGACAGTCGCCATCTGGCATCTCTACAACATGGGCTATGTCGTCAAGACGCCGTCTCAGTGCTTTGCCGTCGACATCAAGCATCCGGAGGCATCCAGGCTCGTTCCTTTCCTGGACTTCCTTCTCATAACGCACAAGCATGGGGACCACTTCACCGATGCCATGAACAAGGCCATGACAGATGCCGGTAAGCCTGTCTTTGCCAACTGGGAGAGTGACAGCTATCCTCTCACCAACCTGAAGGACACCCGCGAGCTTCAGGTCGGTGGAATCAAGGTCAGGACCGCATTGACAGACCACAATGCAAAGCTTCAGAACTTCGTGATCACCTACCTGGTCGATTGCGGCGAGGACACGGACCACACGGTCTTCTACCTGACAGGCGACACCAACAACACCGAACAGGTCAACCCAGGCTGCCCTGTGGACATATTCATACCTCACATCCTGGTCGGGCTGGATGTGCCGAAGGCCGCCGCGCAGGTGGATCCTTGCTGGATGTTCTCATCGCACCTTCATGAGCTTGGGCACAAGCTGACCCTGTGGCGCTGGTCTTACTTCGACGGGCTTGACATCAGCCATGAGACACATCGCAGGAATGTCTTCGTGCCATGCTGGGGCGACAAGGTTGTCTACCGTCGTTCCGCCGTGGTCAGGTAGCTGCTTTTTTACTAAATTTGTCTTCTCTCAAAAATGGATACAATGAGCAATTTCGACGAAATACTTGACAGGACCGGTTCCAGCTCTGTCAAATGGGATCTCTGCAGGAGCACCCTCGGAGATGAAAACCTTCTGCCGATGTGGGTTGCGGACATGGATTTCCGCACTCCTTCATTCGTGACCGACGAGATCCAGAGGATGATGTCCTTCGGCGTACTCGGGTACACGGCAATCCCGCAGAGGTGGTACGATGCCATCATCGCATGGTATGCCTCAAGGTTTTCATGCGGCATCGTAAAGGAGGAAATGACTTTCATCCCGGGCATCGTCAGGGGCATCGCCTTCGTGGAGCAGTGCTTCACCCAGCCCGGCGACAAGGTGATCGTCCTCTCCCCGGTCTACCATCCATTCTTCCTCGTGAGCCGCAAGAATGGCAGGGAAGTGGTCTACAACTCGCTGATCCTCAATGAGGAAGCCCGTCAGTACGACATTGACTTCGACACTCTTTCCGAGCAGATCAAGGGCTGCAAGGTCATGATTCTCAGCAACCCTCACAATCCTGGCGGCAAGGTCTGGACCAAGGAAGAGCTTGCCCGCATCGCCGAGATCGCGGCAGACAATGGCTGCCTGGTGATCTCCGACGAGATCCACTGCGACCTCACCCAGCCAGGCTATGTCCACCATCCTTTCTTCACCGTCAGCGAGAAGGCTGCATCGAATTCCATCGTCTTCGGCGCTCCATCCAAGGCATTCAACATGCCGGGAGTCGTCTCTTCCTACGCAATCGTCAAGAATCCGGAAATATTCAAGCGCTTCGAGGCATTCCTTTCCGCCAGTGAGTTCGACCGCGGAAACATGTTCGCCTATGACACCTGCGCAGCATGCTATGAGAAGGGAAGCGAGTGGCTTGCCGAGATGCTGGCCTATGTCAAGTCCAACTACGATTTCCTGCAGGAGTTCCTCAGGGACCGCCTTCCGATGATCCATACCCTCGACCTTCAGGCCACCTACCTTGTCTTCCTGGACTGCAGGGAGCTTGGCCTTGAGCAGAAGGACCTGGTCGACCTCTTCGTCAGGAAAGCCGGCGTGGTCCTGAACGACGGAACCATGTTCGGCCCTGAGGGCAAGGGCTTCATGAGGCTCAACATCGGCTGTCCACGCTCGATGCTCGAAGAAGGTCTCACTCGTCTGGAGAAAGCAATAAAAGGCTGATCTGTACGGATTTCCATGGATCAGAGATGCTACATCGCGATCGATCTCAAGTCCTTCTATGCCTCTGTCGAGTGTGTGGAAAGGGGACTGGATCCGCTTGTGGCAAACCTTGTGGTTGCTGACCCTTCGCGTACCGACAAGACCATCTGCCTGGCAGTCTCTCCGTCCCTGAAATCCTACGGGATTCCGGGCAGGGCGCGTCTGTTAGAAGTCGTTCAGAAGGTCCGTGCCATCAATGCTGCGCGCAGGCAGGCGGCTCCCGGAGGACGCTTCAGCGGAAAGACCTGGGACAATTCAAGGCTTCAGTCGGATCCTTCCCTTGAGCTTGACTATGTTGTCGCCCCTCCGCAGATGAAGCATTACATGGATGTCAGTGCCAAGGTCTACTCCACCTATCTGAAGTACATCGCTCCGGAGGACATCCATGTCTACTCCATCGACGAAGTCTTCATGGATGTGACAGACTACCTGCGCACCTATTCCTGCACGGCCCATGAGCTGGCAATCAAGATGATACGCGATGTGCTCGCCACAACAGGAGTCACAGCGACAGCAGGAATCGGTACGAATATGTACCTTGCGAAGGTGGCCATGGACATCGAGGCGAAGCATCAGGCAGCCGACGCTGATGGAGTGAGGATAGCCGAGCTCGACGAGCGTTCCTACAGGGAGAAGCTGTGGGCACACAGGCCCCTGAAGGATTTCTGGAGGGTCGGCCATGGGATTGCTGCCAGGCTCGAGGCCATGGGGATCATGACCATGGGAGACCTTGCCCTCCGCTCCACCCAGGTCGAATGGGAAGAGTTCCTCTACAAGACATTCGGTGTCAATGCCGAGCTTCTGATCGACCATGCATGGGGTTGGGAGCCATGCACGATGAAGGCAATCAAGTCCTACAGGCCAAGCACCAACAGCCTCAGCAGCGGTCAAGTCCTGCAGAGCGCCTATCCCTTCGTCCAGGCTCGTATCGTCGCCATGGAAATGGCTGACACCCTGTCACTTGACCTTGTGTCAAAGGGTCTTGCCACTGACCGCGTCTCGCTTTATGTCGGCTACGACAACAGCGCACTTGAAGAGGGTCAGGCAAGGAAGTACAAGGGTCCGGTCGCACTTGACTATTATGGCCGCAAGGTCCCGAAACCGGTTCATGGTTCGGCTTCGCTTGGACACCATACCTCCTCGTCGCGCGATCTCATCGATGCCGTCACTGGAATATTCGATTCCTCTGTCGACCGTGGGCTGACGGTTCGCCGTCTGAACATCACAGCCGAGAATGTCATCGACGAGAAGAGTGCCGCCGCCCAGCTTCAGCTGGACCTCTTCGGCGAGGCAAGGGACAATGCCAGGGAAAGACGCCAGCAGGAGGCCATCCTTGCCATCCGGAACAAGTTCGGCAAGAATTCCATCCTCAAGGGAATGGATTTCGAGGAGGGAGCTACGGCCAGGGAACGCAACAATCAGGTAGGAGGGCACAAGGCATGATGGAGGGAATGGAGAAATACCTGGAGATCATCGACCTTCCGCATCACACGTCATCGCACCATCCCCGGATGTCCATGATGTCGCGTGCAGCACAGTTCTCTCCTTTCGCTGCGCTCACCGGCTACGATGCCGTGATCGGGGAGACTTCAAGGCTCACTGCCCCTCGCATCGAACTTGATGAGGAAGCCCGTAAGGAACTGGACTCCCGCTTCCGGCACATATTGTCAGAACTGACTGACAATCCGGAAGTAAGACTGACTTATTTCAAGAAGGATTCAAGAAAGTCCGGGGGAAGGTACATCGATTTCGAGGGACGTCTCAAGAAGTTTGATGAGTACACCCGGAAGATTCTTTTCGAAGACGGCACGTCCATCCTTCTGGACGACATCACCGCAATCAGATAAGGTCCCTGTCCTTCAGCACCGGGAACTTTTCCCTGAAGGCTGCGAGAGCATCCATGTCGATCTCTGCATTCAGGGTAGAGGCCTCGCTGTCCTTGCATTCGGTTGCCTCTCCGTAAGGATCCACGAAGGCTGTACCTCCGCAGTACTGGCATGCCGGATCGGTTCCGACTCTGTTCACTCCGAGCACGTAGCACTGGTTCTCGATCGCCCTTGCCTTGAGCAGCGTCCTCCATGCCCCGACTCTTGGAGTAGGCCACGATGCCACACAGAGCATGGCGTCGTACTCCTCGGCGTTGCGTGCCCATCCAGGGAAGCGCAGGTCGTAGCAGACTATCATCCTGAACCTGATGCCCTTCCATTCCACGATGACTTTCCTCTCTCCGGCAGTGTACCTGTGGTGCTCGCCGCTGTAGGTGAAGAGATGGTGCTTGTCGTAGAAGTCGACCAGCCCGCCTGGTCTGACGAAGTAGAATCTGTTCCTGTAGGAACCGTCCTGACATCTTACTGCGATGCTTCCTGCAATCGCTGCACCTGTCCTGTCCGCGGTGTCCTTCATCCATTCAAGGCTCTCGCTGGAGTCGCTCTCGGCGATTCCCTCTGGCTGTGTCGCGAATCCTGTGGTCCACATCTCGGGGAGCACGTAGAGGTCGCTTCCCGGATTCTCGCGGATCATCCTGTCGGCCGTGGCGACGTTGCATGCCGGGTCACCCCAGGCGATGTCCATCTGTATCAGAGTGACTTTCATTTTCCTACATCAATGAATCGTAACCGAATTCCTTATTCAGCCTGTAGCCCAGGCCTGTCATGACTGCAATCAGCTCCTTGTTTTGGTTGAACACTCCTATGTCACAGTACGGAAGTTTGTGGTGGTCAAGCAGTTCGGTGCATTCTGCAGTCAGCGTGTCACCGATCTTCGCTGACTTGAGAAGGGTCAGCGTGTTGGATATTCCCAGAGTCATGATGCCTCTGCTGTTGGCAACGGCAGCGAAGGCGAAGTCGGCCAGGGTGTAGATCACTCCTCCCTGGCAGACTCCCGCTGCGTTGACGTGCATTTCTCCGACGGTAAGCTCGGCACGGGCAAAGCCTTCCCTTATCTCTGTGAGCTTCGCTCCGGCGTTGCGTGCGAAGTGGTCGTTCTCGTTGAGGTTATCGAGCAGTGTCATGGTCTTCCTTGAACATTTTCATTCTTTCCTCAAGCACCGGGTAGAGCTCCTCGCGCATCCTGGATGTGCATGCGCGCACTCCCATCTGGTGACTGCCGGTCGTGTCCAGGTTGATGCTGGAGACGCCGTAGTGGATGAGTTCGACGGCAAGTTCGCCGCCAGTCATCCCGGGGTAGGAGAGTGAGAAGAAGAAGCCGTCTCCGATCTCTTCCTTCACGTCCCTTGGGTAGGTGATCCTGAATCCGTTGTCGCAGAAGATCTTCTTCATCTTCTGTGCCCTGATTGCATATTCCTTTGTGTCTTCCACAAAGTTGATCTTTCCCTCGCAGCTGAGGTTCAGCATCTCTGCGTAGCCGAGCTGTGTGGTGGCTGTCGCGCCGCTGGTGATCATGTAGAGGATCGATGCGATGAAGGTCGGGCCGAAGACTCCGGTGTCGTGGTACCTTGCCGCGAGGTCAGGGAACTGCCTCTCGTAGAGCCTGTCGCTGATGCAGACGAGGGCCATCCTCTGCCCTGCGTAGCTGAAGATCTTGCTGGAGGACAGCATGAGGATGTAGTTGTCTGTGTACCTTGCGACGGTGCGGACGTAAGGCGGCTCGTAAGGATGAGAGAGGTCGCGCCTGTTGTCCATGGCGAAGTAGGCGAGGTCCTCGAGCACGATGATGTCGTGCTTCGTGGCGATCTCTCCGATGATCTCAAGCTCTTCCTCCTCCAGGGAGATCCACGCTGGGTTGTTAGGGTTTGAATAGATGATTGCGGCGATGTCACCGTCAGCGACCATCTCCTCGAGCTTCGCGCGAAGGGCCTCTCCACGGAAATCGTAGATGTCGAATTCCTTCCATTCGAGACCGAGAACCCTGAGCTGGCTCTTCTGGATCGGGAAGCCTGGGTCGATGAACAGTACCTTGTCCTTGCCTTTCTGTCTCTGGCAGCAGGCGATGAAGGAACCGAAGGAACCGGCGACGGATCCCACGGTTGGTACGCACGACCTTGGAGTTATGTCGATGTCGATGAAGGCCTTGACGAAGCGGCTGGCCGCTTCCTTGAGCTCGCGCATGCCTGCGGCAGCGGGATACTGCGATCCGATCCCGCTGTCCAGTGCACGTTTTTCAGCCTCTATTCCGTATCTGTTGGCTGGGAGTCCAGGACTGCCCTGGTCCATCCTGATGAATGGAATCCCGGTCTTCCTTTCAAGATACTGTGCGACGAGAAGCGTTTCTCCGATCGTTGCATGCGCCAGGTCGGCGACATTTGATTCCCTGGCCGCTTCTCTTACCAGTTCTTCACTGAAGACTTTCATTATTGATCCTTAATCTTTGAAGTTTCTCTTGTCGAGGACATGCTTTGCCTTGCCCATTGACCTTTCGATGGTCATAGGAGGGAGGATGTGGATGTTAGGCTTGATGCCTACCATGCTGACGATCCTGTCGTACAGAGGCTTGATGAAAGGCATCTGCTTGGCTGGGTCATAGCTGAAGTACTCGAGCTTGAGCTCTACATCGAGGTCGAAGGTGTCCTCGTTGCTGACACGGTCGACTGTGATGAAGTAGTAAGGCTGGTAGGCCGGGAACTCAGTGAGGCAAGCCTCGATCTGTGAAGGGAAGACGTTCACTCCACGGATGATGAGCATGTCGTCTGAACGGCCGAGGATCCTGTCCATCCTGACTGCGGTACGTCCGCACTCGCACTTGTCGTAGATGAGGCGGGTGAGGTCGCGTGTGCGGTAGCGGAGGATAGGCATTGCCTCCTTGCAGAGAGACGTGAAGACAAGCTCTCCGAACTCGCCCGGAGCAACAGGCTCGAGGGTCTCAGGGTTTATGATCTCAGGGAAGAACATGTCCTCCCAGAGGTGTGTTCCGTTCTGGCATTCGCATTCTCCACCGACACCTGGGCCGCACATCTCGGTGAGACCGTAGATGTCGTAGGCCTTGATGTGGAGCTTGTCCTCAAGTTCGCGGCGCATTCCGTCAGTCCAAGGCTCTGCACCGAAGAAACCAGCGCGGAGCTTCATCTTGTCGATGCTGACGGTGTCGCTGTTGTGGATGGCCTCTGCGAGGCGCATTGCGTAGGATGGGGTGCAGGCAAGTGCTGTGGAACCGAAATCCTGCATGAGCATGATCTGCTTCTCGGTGTTTCCTGCCGAGGTAGGGAGCTGGACTGCACCAAGCTTGGCTGCTCCGTCATGGGCTCCGAGGCCACCGGTGAAGAGACCGTAGCCGTAGCTGACCTGGACGGTGTCGCCAGGACCGATGTCACCGGCCGCCATGACACGTGCCACACCTTCCGACCACATCTCGATGTCGTTCTTGGTGTAGGTGTCGACGACTGGCTTTCCTGTGGTACCGCTGGAAGCGTGGATCCTGACCACTTCCTCCTTAGGTACTGCCTGAAGTCCGAACGGATACTCGTCGCGGAGGTCAGTCTTTGTCGTGAAAGGAAGCTTCACGATGTCGTCGATGCTCTTGATGTCCTCTGGCTTGACTCCGAGTTCATCCATCTTCTTCTTGTAGAATGGGACCTTCTCGTAGCAGGTCTTGACTGTCTTCTGGAGTCTTTCTGTCTGAAGCTTGCGCATGTCTTCCCTGGACATGCATTCCATCTGGGGATTGTAGATCATGTTATGGTCGTTTTAATGTTTCAATTGTCTTTATCTGATGCCGCATGCTGCGACTCCCATGTCGAATGCCTTGAGGTTGGCTTCGACGACTGCTTCTCCCTTGCGGGCGAAAACTGTCGCGATCGCCTCACGGAGCTGTCCCACGGTGAGGATCCCGATGTATGGTGCAGCCATTCCCAGAAGTACCATGTTGGCACCGCGGAGGTTGCCGCATTCCTTGGCGACGGCTTCGATGTCGAGCTTGACGACTGATGGCAGTGTGTCCAGCTCGGCCTGGATGGCGGCCTCTTCAGGATAGTTCGGGATGTTGATGAAAGGCTTGCTGGAAGTGACGACCGTACCGTCCTGTGCAAGATAGGGGAGGTAGCGGAGTGCTTCCATCGGCTCCATGCTGATCACCACGTCGGTCTTGCCGAGCGGGATGAGGTCTGACCAGATCTGTTCGGTGGAGAGCCTGAGGTTGGACTGGACGTCGCCTCCTCTCTGGCTCATTCCGTGGACTTCCGCCTGCTTGAGGTTGATTCCGGCGGCTGTGGCTGCCTGGCCTATGATCGTCGCGATGCTGAGGATTCCCTGTCCTCCAACACCGCAGAGTATGATGTCTTTCTTCATGACTGTTGTTTCTTCTTGGCTTCTCTGAGATGTCTCTGGAGGGTCTGCATGCACTCCCTTCTTGGGATGATCACTGAAACTCCCTCATATTCGATCTCCTCCTTGAAGATCCTTGTGATCTCCGGCATGTTGGCTGGGGTAGGGACGACGACGCGTACATGCTCCGGCTCCACTCCGATGGCGGTGCAGATAGCCTCGTACTTGCTGGTGCCTGCGCTGTCCTGTCCGCCGGTCATTCCGGTGGTGAGGTTGTCCGAGATGACTACGGTGATGTTGCTCCTGTCATTGACTGCGTCGAGCAGTCCGGTCATGCCGCTGTGGGTAAATGTGGAATCACCGATCACAGCCACTGAAGGGAAGACTCCTGAATCGGCAGCTCCCTTTGCCATTGTGATCGATGCACCCATGTCGACGCAGCTTGAGAGTGCCTTGAATGGAGGCAGGGCACCGAGGGTGTAGCATCCGATGTCGCCGAAGATTCGGTAGTCAGGGTAGTCGGCAAGAACCTTGTTGAGGGCTGTGTAGACGTCTCTGTGGCCGCAGCCCTGGCAGAGTTGGGGAGGCCTTGCGGCGAGGTTCTGTGCCTGGCTGAAGACTGGGCCTGAAGGGATTCCGAGTGCTGCAGCGACATTGT
>JAGHSC010000097.1 GCA_018066065.1 Candidatus Cryptobacteroides faecihippi | reverse complement strand
AGGGACTTCCTGCAAAGGGATACAAGACACGTAATCCTAAGGCTACTTCCAACAAGTTCATCATCGAAAGAAGAAAGAAGAAGTAATTAAACGGAATTAAGATTATGAGTCGTTCATTAAGAAAAGGTCCATATATCCAGGAAGCCCTGGAAAAGCGAATTCTTGCTATGAATGATGGTAGCAAGAAGAAGGAGGTCGTAAAGACCTGGTCTCGCGCCAGCATGATCTCCCCAGACTTCGTTGGCCACACTGTTGCAGTTCATAATGGAAACAAGTTCATTCCTGTTTATGTTACTGAGAACATGGTTGGTCACAAGCTTGGTGAGTTCGCTCCTACAAGAACATTCAAAGGCCATTCGGGCAACAATAAAAAGTAATTAAAAAAGAATTTCTATTATGGGAGCTCGTAAACATTTGATGGCCGAAAGGCTCAAGGAAGCCAAGAAGAATACAGCTATCGCAAAGCTTAACGATGTACCTACATCCCCTCGCAAGATGCGTCTCGTCGCAGACACAGTGAGAGGTGTGGAAGTAAACCGTGCGCTCGATCTTCTTCATTCCTCGAAGAAGCAGCCTTCAATCCGCCTCGAGAAGCTTCTCCGCAGCGCTATCGCAAACTGGGAAGCCAAGAATCCGGACAAGAGCAAGGAGCTTGACAACGGTAACGTCTATGTAAAGACAATCATGGTCAACGAAGGTCGTATGATCAAGAGAATCCGCCCTTGCCCTCAGGGCCGTGCCGGCAGGATCCGCAAGCGTTCGAACCACGTTACCATCATTCTCGACGTAAAACCTACAACATCAGAGGAGAATAAGTAATTATGGGACAGAAGACAAATCCTATTTCTAACAGAATCGGTATCACCCGTGGTTGGGACTCTAACTGGTGTGGTGGTAACTACGCTGAGAAGATTGCAGAGGACTACGAAATCCGCAAGTACCTGACAAACCGTCTTGCAAAGGCCAGCCTCTCCAAGATTGTCATCGAAAGAACCCTCAAGCTCATCACCGTGACCATCCACGCTGCAAGGCCTGGTTTCATCATCGGTAAGGGTGGCGCTGAGGTCGACAAGCTCAAGGAAGAGCTCAAGAAGGTCACCAAGAAGGAAGTACAGATCAACATCTTCGAGGTCAAGAGGCCAGAGGTTGACGCACGTATCGTCGCCGACAGCATCGCTCGTCAGATCGAAGGTCGCGTTTCTTACAGAAGAGCTATCAAGATGGCCGTTGCTTCAACCATGAGGGTTGGCGCAGAAGGCATCAAGGTCCAGATCAGCGGCCGCGTCGGTGGAGCTGAAATGGCACGTAGCGAAATGTTCAAGGAAGGACGTACTCCACTCCACACCTTCCGCGCTGACATCGACTACGCACTTGCAGTTGCAAGCACAAAGGTCGGTGCACTCGGAATCAAGGTCTGGATCTGCAACGGTGAGCGTTACGGCAAGCAGGATCTCACTCCTAACACTGCAGCTGCAGCTAACGCACAGGGTGGCTCACGTTCACCTCGCGGAGAGCGCGGAGAGCGTGGTGGCAGGGATCGTGGCGATCGTCGCGGTGGAAACCGCGGTGGCCGTGGCCCACGTCGCAACGACAGGCAGGCTGAGTAATCACCTTACATAATTGACGAAGGTCGGGACACATCAGTGCTCCCGACCTTTTTTTTGTCATTGATTATACCTATTTTTGTTAGATACTGGGCATTGTGCTCAAATGCTTGTTAACAATTAATTAAAACGATAACAAAATGGGTGAATCCAGAAGAAGTTTCATCAAGAAGACTGCGGCGGGTGCTGCACTCTTCACCATCCTTCCGAGGAAAGTGTTCGGAGCTATGGGTGGCGACAAGAGCTACGTTGCTCCGAGCGACCAGCTGACCAGGGGTATCATCGGTACCGGTGGAATCGGTATGAGCAACCTTCATTTCGTAAGCGATGAGAAATGCCGTCTCGTGTCTGTCTGTGATGTCGACAAGAACCACCTCGACAATGCTCTCCGCACAGGAGAGGCAAAGTTTGGCACAAAGCTTCAGGCCTACTCCGACTGGCGCGACCTCGTGCATGATCCAAATGTGGACATCGTTCACATCGCAACACCTTCCCACTGGCATGGAATCATGGCAGTAGAGGCCTGCAAGGCCGGAAAGGACATCTTCTGCGAGAAGCCTATGACAAGGACCATCGGCGAAGGCCAGAAGGTCGTCGAGGCTGTCAACAAGTACGGCAGGATCTTCCGTCTTGACACATGGTTCCGCTTCAAGGACACATTCTACGGCCTTGGAACGACTGTCGAACCGCTCAAGAAGCTCGTCGACAGCGGTGTTCTCGGATGGCCTCTCACAGTCAGGATCTCAGGAGCCACAGGCTTTGCATGGAAGTTCTACTGGACAGGAAAGGAGAATCTCGAGCCTCAGCCTATTCCAAAGGAGCTTGACTATGACATGTGGCTCGGACCTGCGCCTTACAAGCCATACCACCCACACCGCGTGCACCAGAACTTCCGTGGCTACTGGGACTATGAGTCCGGCGGACTCGGCGACATGGGACAGCACTACATCGACCCGGTACAGTACATCCTCGGCAAGGACGACACCTTCCCTGTCAAGGTCGAGGTCGACGCTCCTGCACAGCATCACGATGCTGTCGGTATCTGGAGAAGCATCACCTACACCTATGCCGACGGATGCAAGATCATCCTCGAGGGTGAGGGCTTCGAGAGCGAGGGCAAGGTTCCTTACATCGAGGGTCCTCTCGGCAAGGTTTACAAAGGATTCGAGTGCACCATCCCTAACGTGATGGACATCATCAACTCACTTCCTGACCCGGAGCCTCGCAACACCGACTTCCTCGAGTGCGTCAAGACCCGTCAGAAGTTCGCTCTCGCAGAGGAGAACGGTCACCACAGCTGTACCATCGTGAACCTCGGTTCATGTGCCCTCAGGCTCGGCAGGACTCTCCATTTCGATCCTGAAAGGCAGGTCTTCATCGGCGACGATGCAGCAAACGACCTTATCAACCAGCCAATGCGTGCCCCTTGGGGTTCAATGATCCTGTAAAATAGACTTTGAAACATGAAAAAGATATTCTCAGCAATAATCTGTCTGGTTCTCGCCCTGTCGCTTGGAGCACAGGACGCTAGACAAAGGTCCATCGACACCATCGTGGCAGACGTGCTTGCAGCAATGCCTGCACAGAATGCAGCCGACCAGGCCACCCAGATGGCCGACCTCGCTGCCTCAGCTCCTTCATCCATAGTCAAGGTCGCTTCCATGCTGAAGCCGGCTGCGGCTGGAGTGAAGAACAGCGCATTTGAATATGCACTCACGGGAGTCGCAAGCTATGCTTCGGCGAACCCATCCGTGGCTCCTGCAGTCCGCGAGGGCCTTGCACAGGCCATCAAGGCAACCGATGACGTCACGAACAAGGAGTTCCTCATGATCCAGCTCCGCCGCATCGCGACAGCAGACCAGATCGCTCTCTTCAAGGACCTCGCAAAGAATCCATCCCTCGCAGCTGCCGCTGTGGGTGCACTCGTGGATATTCCAGGAGCTGATTCAGCCATCCTTGACCTTGTCAACGCAGCCAAGGTCGACAAGAGCCTTCTTGCCGATGCTGTCTCAAGGAAGGGCCTCACCGCTGCAGAGCCTGCCCTTCAGGCGTGGGCAGCCGCTTCCACCGGACGTGAGCTCAGGGCCATCTGCTCATCCCTCGCCAAGATCGGATCCGCATCATCCCTCGACCTCCTCAAGGCCAACTCTACCGCTGACTTCGCTGACCTCGCTGTCAAGCTCGCAGACGGTACCAACAGCAAGGTCGTCGCAAAGGCTGCCAAGGCTCTCCTTGGCTCCGATGTCTCTGCCTACAAGTCCGCAGGTGCCCTTGCCCAGATGAAGAACAATCCTCTCAAGGCTGTCAAGACCCTTTCTGCCGCCCTCAAGAGCGATGATGTCAAGTTCAGGAACTCTGTTCTCAACGATGCTGCATCGATCGCCGGCAAGGATGCCGTTGCTGCCCTCGCGCAGACAATGTATCCGAAGCTCGCCCAGGGTGCAAAGGCTGACGTCCTCAACTGGATCGGAAGCAACAAGATCCACAACGCAGCTCCGCTTGTCATCTCAGCCATCGCTGATGGCGGTGACCTTGCATCGACAGCCATTGCCGCTGCCGGCAAGCTCGGTGGCGGTGACTGCCTCCAGGCAATCGTGTCCCAGCTTTCAGGTCCTGCCAGCGCTGCTGCACAGACCGCGCTCAAGTCCTTCAAGGGTGACATCCAGGACGCTGTCGGAGCAGCTTTCGACAAGGAACTCTCTGCAGTCACTGCTGGCAGCAAGGATTACAGCTCGATGATGAACATCGTCAACCTCATCTCTTCAAGGAAGCTTTCAGGTCTTGCACCAAGGATGTATGCACTTGCACAGTCTTCAGACAGCAAGCTTGCCCTCTTCGGCCAGACCGCTCTTGCAAGCGTCGTCGGAGCAGCTGATGCCGACAAGCTTTCTGGTCTCCTCGATGCAGCCCAGGGCGATGCAGAGGCTCTCTACAGGAATGCTCTCCAGTCTTCGCTCAAGACTCTCCCTGCACAGGAGCAGTTCGAGAAGGTCAGCGGCATGATCGCTTCCGCAAAGAATCCTTCCCGCTTCTTCTCTGCACTTGCCAATTCCGGCGCCGACAGCGCTGTCGACCTTCTCAGGAAGTCATTCGACGAGACCGGTGACAAGGCTGCATTCAACGCTCTGTGCGGCATCAGGAACTACAAGGCAGCCGACCAGCTCCTTGCCATCGCCAAGGGCAACCCTGACCTTGCAGACCGCGCAGTCGAGAGCTTCACTTCTCTCGTCTCAGGCTTTGAGAAGAACGCTGACGTGAAGTGCGGAAAGTACGCCCAGGCTCTTTCACTTGCCCAGGCTGCAGACATCAAGTCGATGATCCTCAAGCAGGTTGCTGCCCTTCCTACGATGAAGTCATTCCTTCTTGCAGGCAAGTATCTTGACGATGCGGCTGTGAAGATGACTGCTGCCGATGCAGTGAGAAAGATCGCTTCCGCAACCAAGGAGGAGCTTGACTATTCAACTCTCAAGGCCAGCCTCGAGAAGGCTGCAAAGGCTTACACCGAAAGAGGCCAGGCAGATGATGAATATGCTGTCAAGGAGATTGAGAAGATCCTCGGCGAGGCTGAGCCTTCACCGATCTCGGAGCTTACCGCGGAAGAGAAGAAGCAGGGCTTCGAGATGCTCTTCGACGGTACCAACCTCGACAAGTGGCAGGGTGACAAGGAAGGTTACATCCCGATGAACGGAACCATCTATGTCTCAGCCAACTACGGCAGCACAGGAAATCTCTAGACCCTCAAGGAGTACCGCAACTTCGTCTATCGCTTCGAGTTCTGCTTCCTCCGTCCGGGTGTCAACAATGGTGTCGGCATCAGGACTCCGATGGGAGTCGACGCTGCCTACGAGGGAATGTGCGAGTGCCAGATCCTCGACCACGATGCAGACATCTATGCAAGCTGGCTCAAGGAGTATCAGGTGCATGGCTCCGTCTACGGTGTGATCCCTGCCAAGAGGCTTGTCCACAAGCCGCTCGGAGAATGGAGCACCGAGGAGATCCGTGTCGAGGGTGACCACATCACCGTCACCGTGAACGGCCAGGTCATCGTCGATGGCAACATCCGCAAGGCATGCAAGGGTCACAATGTCGCTCCTGACGGAAGCAATGAGAATCCTTACACTGTTGACCACAGGAACCATCCTGGAATGTTCAACAAGACCGGCTACATCTCGTTCTGCGGCCATGGCGAGGGCTTGAAGATCAGGAATGTCAGAATCCTTGACCTTGACAAGTAAAGCAAATGTACAAGAAAGCCATAGCTCTCATTGCAGGGGCAGCGCTGATGCTCTGCTCCTGCTGTCAGGATGCGCCCAAGTCTTCCACCCAGGATCCGGTTGACTATGTCAACATCCTGATGGGCACCGCATCTGACTATTCATTGTCCACCGGAAACACTTATCCTGCAGTGGCTTTGCCATGGGGAATGAACTTCTGGACACCTCAGACCGGAAGGAACGGAGACGGTTGGACCTACACCTATTCAGCAAAGAAGATGAGGGGTCTGAAGCAGACCCATCAGCCTAGTCCGTGGATCAACGACTACGGTGAGTTCTCGATCATGCCTGTCACGACAGGTCCTGTGTTCGATGAGAACGAGCGTGAGAGCTGGTTCTCCCACAAGGCCGAGACAGCCACTCCTTACTACTACAGCGTCTACCTTGCCGAGCATGATGTGCTTGCGGAGCTTGCTCCGACCAGCAGGGCCGCTGCCATGAGGCTCACCTATCCAGAGATGGAGACTTCCTATTTCGTGGTGGACGCCTACCAGAGAGGATCCTACGTCAAGGTCATCCCTGAGAAGAACAGGGTTGTCGGCTATTCAACCCTCAACCATGGAGGCGTCAGCGATGATTTCAAGAACTGGTTC